>JBPCOG010000346.1:0-1673 GCA_051000455.1 Lapillicoccus sp.
GCGCCGCCCAGGTGGCGCACCGGGTCAGCGCCACCCGCCGGGCGGCGCGCCGGACCGCGCGCCGGGCCGCGCGTCGCTCCCGGTCGGCCACCGGGGCGTCGGCGACCACCCCGGTCCGTGCCGATGAGGCGTCCCGCAGCTGGGCACCGGGCACGACGATGACCCGGTGTCCGGCGAGCTGGGCCCGCCAGCCGAAGTCGAGCGCACCGCCGTGCTCGGCGAACGCGGGGTCGAACCCGCCGATGTCCTCGAACACGTCACGGCGCACGAGCATCCCGCACGTCCCGACCGCGAGCACGTCGGTCCGGGTGTCGTACTGGCCCTGGTCCGGCTCACCGGGGCGCGGCGCCGCGACGGGGCGCCCGGACCGGGTCAGCTGGTGACCGACCTCGACGAGGTTGCGGGGGTTGTCCCACTGGACGACCTTCGGACCCGCCACGCCCACCGACGGTGAGCGGCCCACCGCCTCGAGCAGGCGCAGCAGCGCCGTGGGGGCAGCCGCGCTGTCGTCGTGGAGCATCCAGACCCACTCGGTGCGCAGGCCCTCCTCCTCGTCCTGCTCGTCGGGGGCCGGCTCGAGCACGCCGGGCGCGAGCGCCTGCCGCACGGCCTCCCCGAAGCTCGTGCCGCGGTGGGCGCGCAGCACCGTCATGTCCGCGATCGAGGCGCGAAGCCGCTGGTCCCCCCGGACGATCTCGAGCGAGTCGTCCGACGAGGAGAGGTCGACCACCACGAGCCGGTCCGGCAGGCGGGTCTGCCGTGCGAGGGCGTCGAGGTTCTCCCCCAGCCACGGCGCCGCGTCGCGCACGACGAGCACCGCGGTCACCCGGGGGCCGCCGGGGCGCTGGCGTGCCGGGGCAGGCTCGCCGGCGCCCTTCGCCGGTCGGCTGGTCAGCGTCGTCACAGTGGCCTGTCGTGAGGAGGAGGGGAGGGGCCCGCTGGACCCCGCGCTAGACCGCGCGCTTCTTGAGCTTGCGCCGCTCCCGCTCGGACAGGCCGCCCCAGATCCCGAAGCGCTCGTCGTTGGCCAGGGCGTAGTCGAGGCACTCGGCGCGCACCTCGCACCCGATGCAGACCTTCTTCGCCTCGCGGGTGGACCCCCCCTTCTCCGGGAAGAATGCCTCGGGGTCCGTCTGGGCGCACAGTGAGCGCTCCTGCCAGGACAGCTCCCCGTCCGCCCCACCCTCGATGCTGACCAGCTGCAGATCGTGCACGGCGCCTCCTCGACCCAACGTTTGCCCGCACTGTGGCTCCGCCGCGTCTGCCGACGGCGAAGCACAACAATGAAATTACACGCGTGTCATCCCCGGAAGTCAAGCCGTTGTCTGATATTCCCGCCGGACCAGCGCGGGGGCCGCTCCCGCGCCACCCCCGCGCCGCCCGCGCGCCGTCGCCCGGTCCCGGTGGTCGACCCTGTCCCCGGCCCGTCCGGCCCGGCTGACAGACTCCGCTCATGCACATCACGGCCCTGGCCGGTGGGGTCGGCGGTGCCCGCTTCCTGCGGGGGCTGCTGGCCCACGTCGACCGAACGCCCGGGCTGCGCGGGAGCACCGTCACCGTCATCGGCAACACCGGGGACGACATCACCCTGTTCGGCCTGCGGGTCTGTCCGGACCTGGACACCATCCTCTACACCCTCGGCGGCGGGATCCACGAGGGCCAGGGCTGGGGCC
>JBPCOG010000019.1:0-8693 GCA_051000455.1 Lapillicoccus sp.
GTCGAACGCCCCACCGATGACGTCGCCCTCGACGACGCCGGAGTCGACGCGCACCCCGGGGCCGGGCGGCTGCACATAGCGGACCACGGTGCCGGGCGCCGGCAGGAAGCCGCGGCCCGGGTCCTCGCCGTTGATGCGGAACTCGATGGAGTGCCCGCGCGGCTCGGGGTCGGGGTAGGTGAGCTCCTCGCCCTCGGCGATGCGGAACATCTCGCGCACGAGGTCGACGCCGGCGACCTCCTCGGTCACCGGGTGCTCGACCTGCAGGCGGGTGTTGACCTCGAGGAAGGAGATGTCGCCCTCGGGCCCCACGAGGAACTCGCAGGTGCCCGCGCCGACGTACCCGGCCGCCCTGAGGATCTCCTTGGACGCCCGGACGAGCTCGCCGTGCTGCTCGTCGGTGAGGAACGGCGCGGGCGCCTCCTCGACGAGCTTCTGGTTGCGGCGCTGCAGCGAGCAGTCGCGGGTCGAGACGACGACGACGTTGCTGTGCTGGTCGGCCAGACACTGGGTCTCGACGTGCCGCGGCCGGTCGAGGAAGCGCTCGACGAAGCACTCCCCGCGACCGAACGCCGACACGGCCTCCCTGACGGCGGAGTCGTAGAGGTGCGGGATCTCCTCGAGGGTCCGGGCGACCTTGAGCCCGCGCCCGCCACCGCCGTAGGCGGCCTTGATGGCGACGGGGAGCCCGTGCTCCTCGGCGAACCGTACGACCTCGTCCGGGCCGGACACCGGCTCCTTCGTGCCGGGCACCAGCGGCGCGCCGGCGCGGGTGGCGATGTGGCGGGCCCTGACCTTGTCGCCCAGCGCGTCGATGGCGTCTGGGCCGGGCCCGACCCACGTGAGGCCCGCGTCGATGACCGCCTGCGCGAATCCGGCGTTCTCGGCGAGGAAGCCGTAGCCGGGGTGCACGGCGTCGGCGCCCGAGCGCTTGGCCACGTCGAGCAGCTTGTCCTGCGCGAGGTAGCTCTCGGCGGGCGTCGAGCCGTTGAGGGCGTAGGCCTCGTCCGCGATCCTCACGTGCAGGGCGTCGCGGTCCGGGTCGGCGTACACGGCCACCGAGCCGAGGCCGGCGTCCTTGCAGGCTCGGGCGATGCGGACGGCGATCTCGCCGCGGTTGGCGATCAGCACCTTGGTGATCTGCGGCATGGCCCGGAGCCTAGCGTCCTGCAGGACCGCCCGCGGTGCCCCCTCTACGGGCTGTCCGTGGGGACAAGCATGGTGCCCTGGAGAGGCGCCCTGAAGACGCCGGTCAAGGACCGGGCGCGGTCAGGCCACGCTCTTGATGCGCACCTGGCGCTTGATGCGGCCGAGCATGGCCACCATGCCGCGCAGCCGCAGCGGTGACACCGCCTCCCCAAGCCCGAAGCGGTACGGAGCGTCGTCGGGGACCGCGAGAACCTCGGCTGCGGTGAGCCCGTCCAGGCCCTCGTGGAGGATGCCGGCGAACCCCCGCGTCGTCGGGGCCTCCGGGGGGGCCTGGAAGAACAGGTGCACGACCCGGTCCAGCGCCGTGCCCGTCCCGGCGTCCTCGCCGACCTCGACGACGAGGAACAGCGGCGTCTGGCACTCCTCGACCCGCTCGAGGAGCTCGCTGTGCCCGGCATACCGCTCCGGAAGGGCAGGGAGTTCGTCACTGAACTCGAGCAGCAGCTGCAGGCGCTCCTGGGCCGTGGCCGAGGAGAAGTCCTCAGCGATGTCGGCCAGCGCGACCGGCAGCGCCACCGGGGCGTCGGCCGGCTGCTGCGTCACGTCGTCACCGCTCGACGGGGACCCGGACGGCGTTGCCCCACTCGGTCCAGGAGCCGTCGTAGTTGCGGACCGAGCCGAAGCCGAGCAGGTGGGTGAGCACGAACCAGGTGTGCGAGGAGCGCTCGCCGATGCGGCAGTAGGCGACGACCTCGTCATCGGGGCGCAGCCCCTGCTCCTGCTGGTAGATCGCCTCGAGCTCCTCGCGGGAGCGGAAGGTGCCGTCCTCGTTCGCGGCGCGGGCCCAGGGCACCGACTTCGCCCCCGGGATGTGGCCGCCGCGGACGGCACCCTCCTGGGGGTAGTCCGGCATGTGGAGCAGCTCACCGGAGTACTCGCCGGGGGACCGGACGTCGACGAGCGGCTTGCCGAGGTGCCCGAGCACCTCGTCCTTGAAGGCACGGATGGGGGCGTCGTCACGCTCGACGACCGGGTACTGCACCGGTGTCGGGGCGGGGACCTCCCGGGTGAGCTCGCGGCCCTCCGCGGCCCACTTCGTCCGGCCCCCGTCGAGCAGGCGCACGTCCCCGTGCCCGAAGAGGGAGAAGACCCACAGCGCGTAGGCGGCCCACCAGTTGCTCTTGTCGCCGTAGATGACCACGGTGGTGTCCCGGTCGATGCCCCGCTGGCCGAGGACCTCGGCGAACCTCCGGCCGTCGACGTAGTCCCGGCTCACCGGGTCGTTGAGGTCGAGGTGCCAGTCGACCTTGACCGCGCCTGGGATGTGCCCGGTGTCGTAGAGCAGCACGTCCTCGTCGGACTCGACGACGGCGATGCCGCCGGGGCCACCGACGTTGCCGGCGTCGATCTGCTTGGCGAGCCAGTCCGTCGAGACGAGCCGCTCCGGGTGCGCGTAGGCCGTGAACCTGCTGTTGTCATCGGCTGCTGCCGCCATGGTCAACCACCTCTGCGTGTCGTGTTCGTGTCGGGGGGTGCCTGTCGTGGTACCGGCCTGCCCCCATCCTCCCACCTGCACCCGGCTGGTGGTTGCGCGGCCGGGTGCCCTGCTCAGCCGAGCGTCGCGAGGTCCGCGCGACAGGACTGCTCGAAGGCGCCGAGCTCCTCGAGCGCGTCGTCGATGTCCGCCCGACGCTGCTCCAGGTCGGCGCGGCGCTGGTCGAGCTGGGCGATGACGTACTCGAGCTGGGCGGCGTGGCCGCGGGGGGCGTCGTAGAGGTCGATGATCGTGCGGATCTGCCCGAGCGGGAAACCGAGGCGCCGGCCGCGCACGATGAGGCGCAGCCGGGTGCGGTCCCGACGGTGGTAGACCCGCTGGGTGCCCCGGCGCTCCGGCGCGATGAGCCCGAGATCCTCGTAGTGCCGCACCGTGCGGTGGGTCAGCCCGAAGTCCTCGGCGACCTGCGCGATCGACCAGGTGCCCCGACTTGTCATGGCGCCCAGCATGCTTTACGTTGACGTCAACGTCAAGAACCCGCGGCCCTCTGGGTGCGCGCCGACCGAGCGAGCACGAGGACCGAGGATGTTCGAGCTGAACAAGGAGCACGAGGACTTCCGCGCGGTGGTCCGGGAGTTCGCCGAGCGCGAGGTGGCCCCGCACATCGCCTCGTGGGACCGCGACGGGCACTTCCCGACGGACCTGGTGCCGAAGATGGGCGAGCTCGGCCTGTTCGGCCTCGTCGTCCCGGAGGAGTACGGCGGCTCGGCCGGTGACGGGGGCGAGTTCACCGCCCTCTGCGTCGCGATCGAGGAGCTCGGCCGGGTCGACCAGTCGATCGGCATCACCCTGTCGGCCGGGGTCGGGCTCGGCATCAACCCGATCCTCACCTACGGCAGCGACGAGCAGAAGCAGCGCTTCCTGCCCGACCTCGTCGCCGGCCGGGCGCTGGCCGGGTTCGGCCTGACCGAGCCCGAGGCCGGCTCGGACGCCGCGGCGACGAGGACCCGGGCGGCCCGCGACGGCGACGACTGGGTGCTCAACGGCACCAAGGCCTTCATCACCAACTCCGGGACCGCGATCACCTCGGTCGTCACGGTCACCGCGCGCACCGACAGCGCCGCGGACGGCTCGGCGCAGGTCAGCGCGATCATGGTCCCCGCGGGCACGCCGGGACTGACCGTCGAGCCGGCATACCGCAAGCTCGGGTGGCACGTCTCGGACACCCACGGGCTGACCTTCGAGGACTGCCGGGTCCCGGCGGGCAACCTCCTCGGCGAGCAGGGGGAGGGCTTCCGGCAGTTCCTCAAGACCCTCTACGACGGCCGCATCGCGATCAGCGCCCTCGCCGTGGGCCTGGCCCAGGCCTGCCTCGAGCTGTCCGTCGACTACGCGCGGACCCGGGTCGCGTTCGGGCGGCCGATCGGGGCCAACCAGGGCGTGTCCTTCCCCATCGCCGACCTCGCCGTGATGGTGGAGGCGGCCCGCGCCCTGACGTACAAGGCCGCGTGGCTCAAGGACGAGCTGACCTCCGGGCGGCGCTCGGTCCGGGAGGTCAAGCAGGCGGCCGCCGTGTGCAAGCTCTACTCCACGGAGGCGGCCGTGTCCGCGTCCCGCATCGCGACGCAGGTGTTCGGCGGCAACGGCTTCATGGAGGAGTTCCCCGTCGCGCGGTTCTACCGCGACGCCAAGGTCCTCGAGATCGGCGAGGGCACCTCCGAGGTCCAGCGCATGCTCATCGCCCGTGGTCTCGGTCTCCCGGGTGCCTGACGGTATGCCGGGCTCCGGGCCGGCGGGCGGCGCACCTGCCGCGGCGGCCGACGAGGGCGACCCGCGGGTCGCCGACGTCCGCGCCCGGCTGAGGAGCGCCCGTGAGGCGTCCGCGGCGCCACCGGTGCCCGCCCGGGCAAAGCTGGACGGGCAGGGCAAGATCTCCGTCCGCGAGCGCATCGCCCTGCTGTTCGACGACGGCTCGTTCGTCGAGGACGGCCGCTACGCCAACGCCACCACGCCCGGTCTGCCGGCGGACGGCGTCGTCACCGGACGCGGGACGGTCGCCGGCCGGCCCGCGATCGTCATCGCCAACGACCCGACGGTCAAGGCGGGCTCGTGGGGGGCGCGCACCGTGGAGAAGATGGTGCGCGCCACGGAGTCGGCGCTGCGCGAGGAGCTGCCCGTCTTCTGGTTCGTCGACTCCGCCGGCGCCCGGATCACCGACCAGGTCGAGATGTTCCCGGGGCGGCGCGGCGCGGGGCGGATCTTCCACAACCAGGTGGCCCTGTCCGGCAAGGTCGCGCAGATCTGCTGCCTGTTCGGGCCCAGCGCGGCTGGTGGCGCCTACATCCCCAGCTTCACCGACATCGTCATCATGGTCGAGGGCAACGCGTCGATGTACCTCGGCAGCCCCCGGATGGCCGAGATGGTGGTCGGCGAGAAGGTCTCCCTCGAGGACATGGGGGGCGCGCGCATGCACTGCACCGTCTCCGGCTGCGGGGACCTGCTCGTCCAGGACGACGCCGAGGCGATCGAGCTGGCCAGGCTCTACTTCTCCTACCTGCCGGGCAGCTGGCGGGAGCGGCCGCCGACCTACCACCCCGAGGAGCCCGCGAAGGCGCTGACCCGGCATACCGTCCCCGAGCGCGAGTCGCAGCCCTTCGACGTGCACGAGGTCATCGAGGGGCTGCTGGACGGCGACTCGTTCTTCGAGATCAAGGCGCTGTTCGCGGCCGAGCTCGTCATCGGGCTCGGACGGATGGGGGGCGAGAGCGTCGGTGTCGTCGCCAACAACTCCGCGGTCAGGGGTGGGGTGCTGTTCTCCGACAGCGCCGACAAGGCCACCCGCTTCATCTGGCTGTGTGACGCGTTCGGGATCCCGCTCATCTATCTCGCCGACGTGCCGGGGTTCATGATCGGCTCCGAGGTCGAGCGCGGCGGGATCATCCGGCACGGGGCGAAGATGGTCTCCGCGGTCGCGGAGGCGACCGTGCCGCAGTTCTGCGTCGTCGTCCGCAAGGCGTACGGGGCCGGCCTCTATGCGATGGGCGGGCCCGGCTTCATGCCCGACGCGACCCTCGCCCTGCCGACCGCGCGGATCGCCGTCATGGGCCCGGAGGCCGCGGTCAACGCCGTCTACGCCAACAGGATCGCCGCCATCCCCGACCCTGGCGAGCGAGAGCGGTTCATCGCCGACCGGCGCCGCGAGTACGAGCAGGACGTCGACCTCGAGCGGCTGGCCGCCGACCTCGTCCTCGACGGGGTCGTCGAGGCCGACGAGCTGCGCGGCGAGCTCCTGCTCCGGCTGCGCTACGCCGCCGGGCGCGAGCGGCACTTCAGCGACCGGCGCAGGTCGGTTCCCCCGGTCTGACCGAAACCGGGCCGAGGCCGTACGCTGGGACTCCGACCGAGCTGCCCCCGGGGGTGCCGCATCACCGCTGTCGTCGTCAAGGACGCGCCGACCCGTGCCCCCGCCCGCGAGCCGTGGTGGCGCCGCCGGGCCGTCCCCTTCGCCGTGTGGTTCCCGCTGGCGGTGTATGCCGCGACCCGGCTGTTCACCTTCGTCGTCGTCTCCGTCGTGCAACGCTCCCAGGTCGCGCTCCCGGCGCCCAACGGCATCCTGCGGATCATGTACCCGACCGGCAAGGCGCCCGGCTACCTCGTCGTCATGGGCAACTGGGACGGGCAGTGGTACCAGTACATCGCCAACCACGGGTACCCGACCGTGGTCCCGTACACCTTCGAGGGCAGGCCGGACATGAGTCCGTGGGCCTTCTTCCCGCTCTTCCCGTTGGCGGTCGGGGCGATCATGCGGGTGACCGGCCTGGACTTCTACCTCGTGGGCAGCACCCTGGCCCTCGTGCTGGGGGCCGTCGCGATGGTCCTGCTCTTCCGGCTCGTGGACTCAGCGGTGAGCCGGTGGGCGGCCGTCGTGACGGTCGTCGGCACGTGCACCTTCATCTCGGCCCCCATCCTCCAAGCCGCCTACACCGAGTCCCTCGCGCTCCTGCTCATCGTCGTCGTCCTGCTCCTGCTGCGCAGCCGGCGGTATGCCTGGGCGGCGGTGGCCATCGTCCTGCTCGCCCTGACCCGCAACGTCGTCATCGCCATGGTGCCGGTGATCCTCGCGCACGGCGTCGTCCGCTGGCGGCAACGGGACATCGAGCCCTTTCCGCTGGCGCAGCGCTGGTTCCTCGGCGCGCTGGCCGGCGGGTCCGCGCTGCTCACCTTCCTCTGGCCCGCGATCGTCGCCGTCGTCACCGGCCAGCCGGACGGGTACGCCCAGACCATGCGGGGCTGGAAGATCGACGCGAGCGAGATCAAGATCGGCTCGTGGTGGAACTACCTCTGGTACGGGTACGGCTGGGTCGGGGCGCTCTTCGGGGTCCTCGCCGTCGCGGCCTTCGCCTGGTTCATGCTCACCCACCGCACCTGGCACTGGGGGCCCGAGATCTGGGGCTGGGCCGGGGCGTACCCGGCATACCAGCTGCTCGTCACCAATACCGGACCGTCGAGGCTGCGCTACGCCCTGCTCGCCTTCCCGTTCGCACTGCTGATCGGCTGGTTCCTCGACCTCAGGTGGTGGCGCCGGTGGCGGGTCGCCGGACTGGTCGTCGTCGCCCTCCTCGGCCTCGGCCAGCAGGTCTGGTGGATCCAGAACTACCTCATCGTCACCCACCTCGACGCGCCGGTCTTCTTCCCCTGACCTCCCCGGGATCCCCCGGGCCGGCGAGCAGCTGCGGGCCGGTCAGTAACCGGCGCCGACCGCAGCCGGGACCGCGTTGAGCTCGGCGAGGTGGCGGTGGCTGTCGGTGGTCACCGGTGTCGTGCGGCCACGAGGTCGAACCAGCGGACCGCGATGTCACCGAGCAGGCCCCGGAGCAGGGGAAGGGAGAGCCCCACGACATTGTGCGGGTCGCCCTCGACGGCCGAGACGAAGGGGCCGCCGAGTCCGTCGATGGTGAACGCACCGGCGGCCCCGAGCGGCTCACCTGTGGCGACGTACGTCTCGACCTCCTCGTCGCTCAGCTGCGCGAAGTGGACAGTGGTGGAGGCGGTGGCGCCGAGGGTGGCTCCGGTGCCGCCGGCACGCGGGTCCCGGTCGTCGACCAGCCAGTGCCCGGTGTGCAGCACCCCCGAGGTGCCGCGCATGGCCAGCCACCGGCAGACCGCCTCGGCGGCGTCGACGGGCTTGCCGTGGACGGCACCGGCGAGCTCGAGAACGGAGTCGCAGCCGAGCACGATCGCGGAGCGGGCAGCGCGGGCGACGACCGCCTCGCACTTGGCCCGCGCCAGCAGCAGGGCCACGTCCGGGGGGCCGAGGTCGTTGCCTCCCGCCCGGGCGGCAGCGACGACGGCGTCCTCGTCGACGTCGCTGACAACGACGGTCGGCTCGATGCCCGCGTTGCGCAAGGTGGTGAGGCGGCCGGAGGAGGCCGACGCAAGGACGAGCGGCACGTGACGAGGTGCCCACGTTGCGCGAGGGTCCGACGTGCTGCTCACCCGAGCAGCTCGTCGACGTAGCACCAGCGCCACTGCTCGCCAGGCTCGAAGCTGCGTATCACGGGGTGCCGGGTGGTGCGGAAGTGGCGGTCGGCGTGGCGTGCCTCGGAGGAGTCGTTGAAGAGGCTCAGGTGGGCGCGTCATGTGGGCGCGGTCCGGTGGGCGCGTGGCCACCCTCGGCGCGCTCGTGGCTGCGCTCTGCGGGCGCCGCCTTGAGGAGCAGCGCGAGGACCCCCGACGCGATCATCGTCAGCCCGACGACCCATAGCCCGCTCTTCTGGTTGCCGGTCAGGTCCGCAAGCCATCCGGTGATGTAGGGCGCGGCGAAGCCGGCGAGGTTGCCGATCGAGTTGATGAGGGCCAGCCCGCTGGCGGCGGCGGCGCCGGCCAGGAACGTCGTCGGCAGCGCCCAGAACGTCGGCAGCACCGCCATGACGGACATCGCGCAGATGCTCACGGCGATCATCGCCATCAGCGGGTTACCGAGGTAGAGGGCCACGGGGATGGCCGCGCCGCCGACGAACAGCGGGAGGGCGACGTGCCAGACCCGTTC
>JBPCOG010000223.1:0-3914 GCA_051000455.1 Lapillicoccus sp.
GGCAGGACCACCGCGGCGAGCACGGTGGCGCCGACGAACACGAGGTTGAACAGGACGTCGTAGAGCGAGAAGACCCGGCCCCGGTAGACGTCCGGCACGACGCTCTGGACGATCGTGTCGGCGCAGATCTTCACCCCCTGGGCGGCGACCCCGAGCGCGAAGGCCGTCACGACGACGGCCCAGCGGGTGAACAGGGCTGCCGGGAAGACCTGCGTGGCCGCGGCCATGAGGCTCAGGGCGACGATATACCGGGCGATGCCCAGGCGTCGGGTCAGCGCGGGCGTGACCAGCGCCGCGGTGGCGTACCCGACGCCCGATGCCGCGACGGCGGTCCCGAGCCCGGCGAGACCCGCACCGACGTTCACCGACTCGAAGTGGTTGCGGTAGAGCAGGATCGTGCCGACGATCATGACCCCGTAGGGCAGCCTGCTCGCAGCGACCACGGCGAGGGCGATCCGCGCCTCGCGGGGCAGGTGCCGGACGGCGTCGAGCAGCCCGCTGAAGACGTGTCCGACGGCCCTCCGGACGGCGACGTCGGCGCTGGCGAGCTCCGGTCCCAGGAACGGCAGCGCGAGGGCGAGGAGCGCAGCGCTCAGGTAGCTCGCGGCGCCGACGAGGACCACGACCGGGTTGCTGTGGGTCCACGCGTGGACCGCCCCGCCGAGCGCCAGGCCGACGAGGTACGCGAGGGTCCCGCAGGTGGGCGACACGGCGTTGGCGGTGACGAGCAGGCCGCGCCCGACGACGTGGGGCAGGCTCGCCGAGAGCCCGGCGAGCAGGAAGCGGTTGACGGAGAAGGCGCCGAGGACGAGCAGCAGGAAGGGCAGCCCGACGTGGCGCGCCGCGAGCAGCGCCGCGACGGGCAGGAGCAGCCCGGCCCGGATGAGGTTGCCGAGCATCAGCACCCGACGGCGCGGCCACCGGTCGAGCAGCACGCCCGCGAACGGTCCGAGGACGCTGAACGGCAGCAGCAGGACGGCGAAGCCCGCGGCGATGGCACCTGCGGACGGGGCGCGTTCCGGGGAGAAGAGGATGGTGGACGCAAGCGCGACCTGGAAGATGCCGTCACTGGCCTGGGAGAAGAGCCGGACCGCGAAGAGGCGCCGGAACCCGGCATACCCCAGCAGCACCCGCAGGTCCCGGAAGAACGTCACGGCGCGAAGCCTATGTGGCGACGTGGCCCGACATCCGGGTACGGCCAATCCGGGCAGCGGGTGCCGACGAACCACTGACCGACGAGCGCTGGTCCTCGACCAGTCCCCCCGACTGCCCGAAGGTGAGCGCATGAAGACCCTGTCCGTGGGAAGCCCCGCCCCCGACTTCACCCTCCCGGACCAGCAGGGCGACGAGCGCACCCTGTCGCGGCTGCTCCAGGACGGGCCGGTCGTCCTCTTCTTCTACCCGGTCGCGATGTCCGGTGGGTGCACCAAGGAGGCCTGCCACTTCCGGGACCTGGCCGACGAGTTCACCGCCGCGGGCGGCCAGCGTGTCGGAATCAGCGTGGACGAGGTCGCGAAGCAGGAGCAGTTCGCACGCCAGGGGGGGTTCGACTACCCCCTCCTGTCGGACGTCGAGGGTGACGTGGCGACGGCCTACGGGGTCCGCCGCCGGTTCATCACCCCGGTCAAGCGGGCGACCTTCGTCATCGACCGGGACCAGCGGGTCGCCGCGGTCATCACGTCGGAGACGAACATGACCGTCCACGCGGACCGCGCCCTCGAGGGCCTGCGAAGGCTGGCCGCCTGACGCGCGTCTGCGAAACTGGTCGGGTGAGGCGCCCGTGGTCGGACCCGTCCCCCTGGCAGGGCGTGGTGCGCCGGCTGCCGCTGCGCGATGCCGAGGGGCCGGACCGGTTCGAGCTGTTCATCGGCTTTGCGGTGGCCGCGATCGCGCTGACCCGGGTCTTCCTCGTCGCGACCGGCTACCCGCAGCTCGGGGGGAGCGGCCTGCACTTCGCCCACCTGCTCTGGGGCGGTCTGCTCATGCTGCTGGGGCAGCTGACCTTCATGCTGTACCTCAGCAGGCGCAGCAAGACGGCGGCGACGGTGCTGTGCGGGGTCGGGTTCGGCCTGTTCATCGACGAGGTCGGCAAGTTCATCACCGGCGACAACGACTATTTCTACGAACCGGTCGCAGCCATCATCTACGGGGTCTTCATCGTCCTCTACTTCGCGGTGAGGGTGACGGTCATCCAGGTGCCGCTCAGCGATCGGGAGCGCGTCGTCAACGGGGCAGAGATGATGAAGGAGGCGGCGGCGCACGACCTCGACGAACGGGAGCGCGACCGGGCTCTGGAGATGTTCGGGTCGGTGTCTCTCACCGAGCCCCTGGCCGACCCGCTGGGCCAGGCCCTGAGGCGGGTCCGAGGCGGGCCGGTGCGCAAGTCCGTGGTGGACCGGACCTGGTCCCGCGCCCGCGGGGTGGTCCGCTCCCTGGCCGGGAGGCGCTGGTTCGACGGCTGCCTCGTCGGCGGTGTCGGCCTGTTCACCGTCCTTTCGGGTCTCGGCCCGCTGCGCCGGGTGCTCGACGTCCGGTCCTTGAGCTCGGTGGCCTACGCCGGGGTCGCCGTCGTCACCCTGATCATGGCGCTCGTCGCGCTCACCCGTCGCTTCCGCGCCGAGCGGCTCCGGGCCCTCGAGATGCTCGACGCGTCCCTGGTCGTGTCGCTGCTCGTCGTGCAGTTCTTCCGGCTGCTGACCGAGCAGTTCGGCGGTTACCTCATGGTCCTGGTCAACCTCGCCCTCGTCGGGCTCGTCCGCGCCGCGATCCGGGCGCAGGGACATCTGGGGGCCCCGCGTGGCGGGGCACCGCTGCTCGAGCGCTGAGGCCCCAGGCTGCTACGGGCGTACGGAGTGCGCCTGCTGACGGTCCGGGTTGCGGATCAGCAGCCACGAGACCAGCCCACCGAGGACGAGCAGGACGGCGCAGACCCACATGGCGCGCCCGTAGCTCGTCGCGAACCGTTCCGGGCGCTGGTAGTCCGCGCCGCCGAGTCCCACGAGGGGCGGTAGCGCGGCCACCGCGAGCAGGGCGCCGGCGCGCGCGACGGCGTTGTTGACGCCACTGGCCACACCGGCATACCGGTCCGCAGCCGCGCCGAGGACGGTCGCGGTGAGCGGTGCCACCAGCAGAACCAGCCCGAGGCTGAAGACGAGCAACCCGGGGAACACGCCGGTCCAGTAGCCGGACCCGGTGCCGACGGACGCCAGCAGGGCCACCCCGGCGGCGCAGAGGAGCGGGCCGACGGTCATCGGCAGGCGGGGCCCGATCCGGGCACCGAGCGTGCCGCCGCGGGAGGCGAGCAGGAGCATGACGACGGTGATCGGCAACAGCGCCACCCCGGCCTCGAGGGGGCCGTACCCGACGACCGTCTGCAGCTGCAGGACGAGGAAGAAGACGACCGCCCCGAGGGCCGCGTAGACGAGCAGGGTCATGGCGTTGGCGGCACTGAACTGGCGTGACGAGAACAGGCTCGTCGGCATCATCGGGTGCGGGGAGCGTCGTTCCGTGCGCACGAAGAGCGCGCCGCAGACCAGCGCGACCGCGACGACGAGGAGCGTCAGGGCCGGCGGCAGGGCCTGGACCTCGATGAGGGCATACGTGAGCCCCCCGAGGAACAGCGCACCGAGCACGGCGCCCTGCACGTCGAACGCCGGTGCGGCATCTGGGTCGCGGGTCTCCGGCACCGTCACCCGCGCCACCCAGACGGTGACGACCGCGAGCGGGAGGTTGAGCAGGAAGACCCAGCGCCAGCTGGCGAACTGCACGAGCCAGCCGCCGACGAAGGGCCCGACGGCCGCGGCGACGCCGCCGAGCCCGGACCACGCGCCGATGGCGCGGGCCCGGTCAGCCGGTCGGAGGGTCGCCTCGATCATCGCCAGGCTTCCGGGGGTCAGCAGGGCGCCCCCCACGCC
>JBPCOG010000055.1:0-5461 GCA_051000455.1 Lapillicoccus sp.
GATCAGCGCCGTTCGCCCCGGGTCCGCGTGTCCCGGCGCCCGCGGCCGCGGCGCTCGCCGCGGCAGCCCCCGCAGCGGCTGCGCCAGCACCAGCACCTGCGCCCTCGGTGCCGCCGGGCTCAGGTGCGCGGCCGCGCGGCGACGAGCAGGCTCACCCCCGGTAGCCGCTTGACCGGCAGGTAGCGCTCCGCCGTGATGATGGCCCGCAGCCCGGCGTTGACGACCGGGTGCACGTCATCGAGGTCGCTGCCGGACGAGGTCCGGCGACGCATCGCGACGACCGGGCGCAGCAGGACGTTCCACGAGCTCATCTCCGCGATAACGAAACCTCCCCCCCGGAGCAGTGCCGTGAGCGTCTCACGGGTGTACCGCCGGACGTGGTCGACCGCCTCGTCGTGGGCCGACCACAACCGGGGGTCGGCGGGCACGGCGATGAGGAAGGTGCCGTCCCCACGAAGCACCCGCCGGACCTCCCTGACACAGGCGTCGTCGTCCACAAGGTGCTCGAGGACGTCGAAGGCCAGCACCAGGTCGAGCGCGTCCGCACGCAGCGGCAGCATCGTCGCGTCCGAGCGCAGCGTCGCCAGGCGGCGTTCGTGGGCCACCTCAGCCCCCTCGGCGCCGTACTCGAGGGCCACCGCCCGCCACCCGAGGTCCCGCAGGACGCGGGTGTTGCCCCCGCCCGCCGCACCGATGTCGACGGCGGTCCCGGGCCGGAGCTCCCGAAGGGCATGCGCCAGCAGGTGTCGGCGCTCGCGGTACCACCAGTGGGTGTCCTCGAGCGCGGCCAGCTTCCGGACCTCGGTGCCTTCCACGATCGGCCATCATGCCAGTGCGCGCCGGCCGGACTGACACCGCAGCTTCACGGCATACCGGATCGTGACCCGAGAGCTACGTGCGGACCTGCCCGTCACCCTCGACGACCCACTTGGTCGTCGTCAGCTCGGGCAGGGCCATCGGCCCGCGGGCGTGCAGCTTCTGGGTGGAGATGCCGATCTCAGCGCCGAACCCGAACTGGCCCCCGTCGGTGAACCGGCTCGACGCGTTGACGATGACCACTGCCGCGTCCACCTCGGCAGTGAAGCGACGTGCCGCCGCCCGGTCCTCGGTGACGATGACCTCGGTGTGCTGGGTCCCGTAGGTGCGGATGTGCTCCAGCGCCACGTCGAAGCTGTCCACGGTGCGCACGCTCATCTCGAGGCTGTGCCACTCGGTGCCGAAGTCCTCCTCCGAGGCGATGGTGTATGCCGCCCCCGCGGCCTCCGCGTGCCGACTCACCTCCGGTGCGGTGTGCAGGCGGACGCCGGAGGCGCCGAGCCCGGCAAGGACCTTGGGCAGGAACGCGTCCGCCACTGCGGCGTGGACGAGCAGGGCCTCCGCTGCGTTGCAGACGCTGGGCCGCTGGGTCTTGGAGTTCAGGACGATGGCGAGGGCCTTGTCCAGGTCGGCGGCACGGTCGATGTAGACGTGGTTGACGCCGATGCCGGTCTCGATGACCGGGACCGTCGACTCGCGGACGACGGTCTGGATGAGGTCGGCACCGCCGCGGGGGATGACGAGGTCGACCAGACCCCTCGCCGTCATCAGGGCGCGGGCGGCGTCGTGACCGCCCCCCTCGAGCAGGGTGACGGCATCGGCCGGAAGGCCTTGCTGCTCCAGCGAGGTGCGCATCGCGCCGACAAGGGCCCGGTTGGTCGCGCCGGCCGCTGAGCCGCCCCGCAGGATGACCGCGTTGCCGCTCTTGAGCGCGAGGGCGGCGGCGTCGACCGTGACGTTGGGGCGCGCCTCGTAGATCATCCCGATGACGCCCATCGGGACCCGGACCTGACGGATCTGCAGCCCGTTGGGCAGCGTCGAGCCGCGGACGAGCTCGCCGACGGGGTCAGGGAGCGCGGCGATGTCGCGCAGCACCTGGGCGACCTCGGCGACCCGGTGCCGGTCGAGCGTCAGCCGGTCGAGCAGCCCGTCGGCCATGCCCTGCTGCCGCGCCCGGGCGAGGTCCTGCGCGTTGGCCTCGATGACCTGCGCAGCCGCGGCGTCGATGGCGTCGGCGAGCAGGCGCAGCGTCTCGTCCTTGGCGGCGCGCGAGAGCAGGGCCAGACGACGGGACGCGACCCGGGCGTTGCCCGCGAGCTGCGCGACCTGCGCGACGGCGGCGGGGGCGATCTCAACGGTCATGCACCAAGGATAGGTCCCGTGCCGAGGCGGGGAGAGCTGTCCGCCGGGTTGAGGCCCGTCCACCGGGCTGAGGCTCGTCCACCGCAGTCGAGGGGTAGGTTGTGGCTGCCAAGGATGCTGTTTCACGACCAGACCTGCCCCCTCATCCCGCCAGGCGCCCCTCCCCAAGCGATCCGCTCCCCGGACGGGTCCGCAGGCTCGCGGGGCGACCGGTCAGAGCAGGACGAGGTCGTCGCGGTGGATGACCTCCCGCTCATACTGCGGACCCAGCTCTCGCGCCAGGTCGCGGGTGGAGCGTCCGAGCAGCCCCGGCAGCTCGACCGAGGAGTAGTTGACGAGGCCGCGCCCGACGACCGAGCCGTCGGACCGGCACACGTCCACCGGGTCGCCGTCGCTGAAGACCCCGTCGACGCCGGTCACGCCCGCCGGCAGGAGGGACTTGCGCCGCTGCACGACGGCTGCAACCGCGCCGTCGTCGAGCAGCAGCCGCCCACGCGGCGCGGTGGCATGGGCGAGCCAAAGCAGCCGCGACGCGCGCCGCGAGCCGGTCGGGGTGAACACCGTGCCCACGTCCTCCCCCGCCAAGGCCTGCGCGGCGAGCTCGGCGGAGGTGAGGACCGTGGTGATGCCGGCGGCGTTGGCGATGGCGGCGGCCTCGACCTTGGTCACCATGCCCCCCGTGCCGAGCCGGGACCCGGTCCGCTTGATGTCGACCCCCTCGAGGTCGACCGGGCCGCGCACCAGCGGGATGCGGCGGGCACCGTGCCGGGACGGCGGCCCGTCGTAGAGCGCGTCGACGTCCGAGAGCAGCACGAGGGCGTCGGCGTGCACGAGGTGGGCCACGAGCGCGGCGAGCCGGTCGTTGTCCCCGAACCGGATCTCGTGCGTCGCGACCGTGTCGTTCTCGTTGACGACCGGCACGATCCCCAGCTCGAGGAGCCGGTCGAGGGTGCGTCGGGCGTTGGCATAGTGCGAGCGCCTGGTGACGTCGTCGGCGGTCAGCAGTACCTGGCCGACGACGAGCCCGTGGACGGCGAAGGCGACCTGGTATGCAGCGACGAGGGCCCCCTGCCCGACGCTCGCGGCCGCCTGCTGCGTCGCGAGGTCCCGTGGGCGCGTCGCGAGCCCCAAGGGGGTGAGTCCGGCGGCGATGGCGCCCGAGGACACCAGCACCACCGAGTCGCCTGACAGACGGCGAGCCGCGATGACGTCGACGAGCGAGCCCAGCAGGGCGCGGTCCAGACCCCCGCCGGCGCCGGTTAGCGACGACGAGCCCACCTTGACGACGACCCGCCGGGCGTGGGCGATGGCGGACCGGGGGGACACCCCGAGCAGTCTAGTGAGCGCCGGTGGGGTGCCCGTCCCCGCCGGCCAGGTGTGGGGCAACCATCCAACGCTGGCCAGGTGTGGGGGAACCACCCGCCGCCGGGCAGATGTGGGCAACCATCCAACGCGGGGCAGGTGTGGGGGAACCACCCGCCGCCGGCCAGGTGTGGGGAACCGGCCGTGGCCGGCCCGCCCCGGGGTCCCGGCCGCCAGAGCCGGTCAGTCGGCGTGGCGCGCGTCCGCCGCGTCCTGCGCCGCCGTGGCCCAGTGCCCGGCCCGGCGTTCCGCGTCGAGCTCGGCCTGGGTCCTGGCCCGGGCCGTATACCGCTCCTGGTAGGCATCCCGCTTCTGGTCGCGGGTCGGGCGGTCTGACTCCCCGAGGCGCAGGTCGGTCCCGCGCGGCCCCGCGAGCAGCTCGGCGCCGGCCGTCATCGTCGGCTCCCAGTCGAACACGACGGCGTTGTCAGCCGCGCCGATGAGGACGGTGTCCCCCGCGACAGCGCCGGCCTTGAATAGCCGTTCCTCGACGCCCAGCCGTCCGAGCCGGTCAGCGAGGTAGCCCACGGCCTCGTCGTTGGAGAAGTCGGTCTGGCGCACCCACCTCGTCGGGCGTTCCCCGACGATGCGGTAGACGACACCGTCGGACGTGTTCTCCCTGCGGACCTCAAAGCCGGCGTCGTCAACCGCCCGGGGGCGCAGCACCACCCGGGGCGGCACGATCGACGCGACGAGCGCACGTGCCTGCTCGACGTGACGCGCCAGCGCGAAGGTCAGCTCCCGCAGCCCGGTGCGCGCGACAGCGGAGACGATGAACACCTCGAGGCCGCGCGCCTCGAGGTCCGGCTTGACGAGCTCGGCCAGCTCTCGGGCCTCGGGGACGTCCGCCTTGTTGAGGACGACGACCCGGGTGCGCTCGGCCAGCGGCCGCTCACCGAGGTCGGCGTCCGGGACGTAGAGCGCGAGCTCCTTCTCGATGACATCGAGGTCGGTCACCGGGTCGCGTCCCTGCTCCAGGGTCGCGCAGTCGACGACGTGGACGAGCACCGAGCAGCGCTCGACGTGGCGGAGGAACTCGAGCCCGAGCCCCTTGCCCTCGTGGGCTCCGGGGATCAGGCCCGGCACGTCCGCGATGGTGAACCGGGCATCCCCCGCGGTGACGACGCCGAGGTTGGGCACCAGGGTCGTGAACGGGTAGTCCGCGATCTTCGGCCGGGCGGCCGAGACGACGGAGACGAGCGAGGACTTGCCCGCCGAGGGGAACCCGATGAGGGCCACGTCGGCCAGCGTCTTGAGCTCGAGCACGACGTCCAGGTCCTCGCCCGGTTCGCCGAGCAGCGCGAAACCGGGAGCCTTGCGTCGTGCTGACGCCAGGGCCCGGTTGCCGAGCCCTCCGCGGCCACCGCGGGCAACCACGTGCTCGGTGCCCTGCCAAACGAGGTCGACGATGATCCGCCCGGACGGGTCCTTGACGACCGTGCCCGCGGGAACGAGAAGGACGAGGTCGTCCCCGTCGGCGCCGTTGCGCTCGTCGCCGGCCCCGGGCCGGCCGTTGGTCGCCCTGCGGTGCGGGTGGCGGTGGTAGTCGAGCAGGGTCGTCGCCTGCGTGTCGACTCGCACGATGACGGAGCCGCCCCGGCCGCCGTTCCCCCCGTCCGGCCCCCCGAGCGGCTTGAACTTCTCCCGGCGCACCGATGCGACGCCGTGCCCGCCGTCACCTGCGGCGACGTGGAGCACGGCCCGGTCCACGAAAGTCGTCGCCATGTTCACTCCCGTCATCATCTCTCACGGTACGCCGCACGGTCGCCGCCTGCGTGCCGCGCGAGGAGGGCGAGGAGGGCGGGGACTCCGGCATACCGGCATACCCGTGCCTGCGTGGTGGGCCGCCCGGGACGCCAAGGGGCGGGCCGGTGTGGCCCGCCCCTCGTCCACGGACCCGGGTCAGCGAGCCGGCGCGACC
>JBPCOG010000416.1:0-14092 GCA_051000455.1 Lapillicoccus sp.
TCTGCCGACCTGGCGAAGAAGCTCCAGTCGATGTCCGACAAGGTCCGTGACGACCCGTCGGTCAAGAAGTTCAAGGTCGCGTGACTTGAGCACGTCCGCGCCGGCGGCGGGGGGCGTCACACGCGCCGCCCGTCGCCGTCCGCGCGACCTGTCCTTAGGGCGGGTCTCGTTCTTCGCGGTGTTCCTCGTGCTGCCTCTCCTGCTGTACGTCTACCTCGTCATCTCGCCGATCATCCAGTCCTTCTTCTACTCGATGACGGACTGGACCGGCTTCGACCCGAACCCCCAGTTCATCGGTGTGAGCAACTACATGGCCCTCTTCCACGACCAGCTCTTCTGGAAGGCCCTGCGCAACAACTTCATCCTCGCCGTCAGCCTGCCACTGCTGACGATCGGCCTGGCTCTGGCCCTGGCCACCGTCGTCACGGTCGGCGGCAACTCCCGCGGCCGCACGCGCGGGATCACCGGCGGGGGGGTCTATCGCGTCGTGTCGTTCTTCCCTTACACGATCCCGGCCATTGTCACCGGCATCCTGTGGCAGCAGGTCTACTCGCCGCAGGGCGGTCTGCTGAACGGCATACTCGACGCGGTGGGCCTGCACGGGCTCAAGAACACGGCCTGGCTGGGGGAGACCCGCCTCGCCCTCGGAGCCATCATCGTCGCGATCATCTGGAGCTTCGTCGGGTTCTACATGGTCCTCTTCGTCGCGGCGATCAAGGGGATCCCCGCGGAGATCTTCGAGGCGGCCCGCCTCGACGGCTCCGGCCGGCTGCGCACGGCGGTGCAGATCACCATCCCGCTCATCCGCGACAACGTGTCCACCGCGATCGTCTACATGGCGATCTTCGGGCTGGATGCGTTCACCTTCATGGCGATCCTCGCCCCGAGCGGAGGGCCCGACAACGAGGCGCTCGTGGTGTCGCAGTACCTCTACGACGCAGCGTTCAGCCAGGCGAAGTTCGGCTACGCCATCTCCATGGGCGTCGTCCTCGCGCTGGTGACGCTGGCCGTCTCCATCGGCGTGCTCCTTTCCAGCCGACGCAAGGAGGTGCAGCTGTGACCCTGTCCCAGGAGGACCGCGCCGACGTCCAGGACGACGTCGCCGCACCGTCGACGAAGCGGGCCGCGCCCGTGCGTGGCTCCAGCGTGGACCGACGGGTGGCCACGTTCTCGCACCTGGTCCTCACTCTGTGGGCCCTGGCCGTCGTGCTTCCGCTGGTGTGGACCTTCTTCTCCTCGCTCAAGGACTCCCGCAGCATCAACGTCTCGCCGTTCGCCCTGCCCGAGGTGTTCCACTGGGACAACTACGTGCGGGCGTGGAACACCATCGGCGTGGCGAAGTACTTCGCCAACACGGTGATCATCGTCGGCAGCGCGCTCGTCCTCGTCATGATCCTCGGGGCGATGTCGGCCTACGTCCTCGCGCGGTTCCGGTTCCGCGGCAACGCGGCGATCTACTACCTCATCCTGCTCGGCAACATGTTCCCGATCTTCCTGGCCGTCGTGCCCCTGTTCTTCGTCCTCAAGAACAGCAACCTGCTCGGCACCTACCAGGGCCTGATCCTCGTCTACGTCGCCTACGCCTACCCGTTCACCGTCTTCTTCCTGCACTCGTTCTTCAAGACGTTGCCGCAGGAGATCTACGAGGCGGCCCAGGTGGACGGTGCGGGGGACTGGCGCACCTTCTTCCAGGTCATGCTGCCGATGGCCAAGCCGGGCCTTGCGTCCGTGGCGATCTTCAACTTCCTCGGCCTGTGGAACCAGTACCTCCTGCCCACGGTGCTCAACCCCAACAAGGACAAGTACGTCCTGTCCCAGGGGCTGTTCTCGATGGCGTCGCAGCAGGGGTACAACGTGGACTACGGAGGGCTGTTCGCCGCCGTGGTCATCACGATCGCCCCCGTCCTTCTCATGTACGTCATCTTCCAGCGCCAGCTGCAGGGCGGCGTCAGCCAGGGGACGATGAAGTAGGACGACCCATATGCCGTATGCCGTATGCCCGCCGTTCAGGCGGGCTTTCGGTTGGGTGGAGCTGAGGGGATTCGAACCCCTGGCCTTCTCATTGCGAACGAGACGCGCTACCAACTGCGCCACAGCCCCATGATGCGTCGGACACCCTAACATCCGGCCCACACGTAGCCGAAACCGCGGCCCATCGGAACACGCGCTGACGCGGGCGGTGAGCCCACCGGCATACGGTGTGGTCATGTCCCAGTCGTCACCGGTCCCCCCGGCCGTGCGCGCCGCGAGTGAGTGGGCATGGCGCCTGCTGCTCATCGCCACCGCGGTCGGGCTCCTCTTCTTCGCCCTCAGCCACCTGTCCGAGGTCGTCATCCCCATCGTCGTGGCCACCCTGCTCGCCGCGCTGCTCGCCCCGGTGCACCGGCGGCTGCGGTCGATGGTGCCCAGCGGAGCGGCCGCCGGTCTGACCGTCCTGGCCACCGTCATCGTCATCGGCGGCCTGCTCACCCTGGTCGCCTCCCAGTTCACCGGGGGCTTCGCCGACATGGCACAGCAGGTCGGCGGCGGGATCGCGCAGATCCGGGACTGGCTGCGGACGACGTTCCGGATCAGCGACACCCAGTTCACCGAGTACGTCGACCAGCTCAAGGAGACGGTGACCTCCAGCGGCGACCTGCGTAGCGCGGCCACCAAGGCCGGGCTGACCGCCACCCACGCCGTCGCGGGGATGTTCATCAGCCTGTTCGCCCTGTTCTTCTTCCTCTACGAGGGTCAGGTGATCTGGGGGTGGGTCGTTCGGCTCTTCCCGAGGAGCGCGCGCCGGCGGGTCGACAGCTCCGGTCACATCGCCTGGGGGCAGCTGACCTCGTTCGTCCGCGCGACGATCATCGTCGCGTTCGTCGACGCTCTGGGGATCACGCTCGGCGCGGTCGTCCTGCGGGTGCCGTTCGCCGGGGCGATCGGCGTCCTCGTCTTCCTCGGCGCGTTCATCCCCATCGTCGGGGCGCTGCTGAGCGGCAGCGTCGCCGTGCTGCTCGCCCTCGTCGCCAACGGACCCGTCTCGGCGCTGCTCATGCTCGGGGTGGTGGTCCTCGTCCAGCAGATCGAGTCCCACGTGCTGCAGCCGTTCCTGCTCGGCCGGGCGGTCCGGGTCCACCCGCTGGCGGTGATCCTCGCGATCGCCACCGGCGTCATCCTTGCCGGGATCGTCGGCGCGCTGGTGGCGGTCCCCGCGGCCGCGGTCCTCAACGCCGTCGGGCGGCACCTGCTGGCCGACGAGGTCGCCGAGGCGGACCAGCCCACCGAGGATCCCCAGGCCGATGAGCCGGACGAGCCCGGCGACAGGGTCGGTGCTGGAGACGGTCAGGCAGACGACGACGCGACCGCGCCGAACCCCGCCTGAGCCGCCTGAGCCGCCTGAGCCGCCGCCGGGTCACCGGCGGGCGCCATGGTCGGTTCCACTCCCGCCGTCTCGGATGCCGGCACCGAAGGATCCAGCGCACGGCCCGGTTCGGTCCTGCGGGCCTGGTCCTTCAGTGCGTAGGTCGGACGCGGCACGGGGACCGGCGTCCAGGACCCGAGGGCCGGCGCCCACGCCGCTGGGCGCGACCCGTGGGCGGGCGCGGCGCCGGAGTCGGGCATGGACCGAGGGCGCCCCCAGCGGGAGCCGGTGCCACGTGCGGATCGCTGCGCCGAGGCTGCGGAGCGCAGCCAGACCAGGACGCCGCTGAGCGCCGCGACCGAGCCGGCGACGACGACCCACGGAAGCAGATGGAGCGCGCAGAGCAGGACCGATACCGGAAGGAGCGCCAGCGCCGTCAGCAGGGCGATGCCCCGGGTACGGCGCGACGCCGCGTGGGGTCGGGGTGCTGCCCGGCCACCAGGCGCCCGGTTCGCTGCCGGGTCGGGAACCCGAGCGGTCACCGACCCCGGCGGGCGCCCCAAGGACGATCGGGCCACCAGCGGTGAGCGCTTGACGACGACGGCCGGGCGGGCGGGACGGGCGGGGCTCACGGCATACGAGGGTGGGTGGGGGGTGGACAGCTCCGAGCGCGGGAGGGGACTGCGCCGCTCGAGCACGCGCATCGCCTCGCTGAACCGGTCGACCGAGCGCGCGGTGGCGGCGTGCTCACGTCGGCGAACCCAGTGCTGGATGAGGTAGGCAGCCCAGATCGCCACGATGACAAGGAAGATCAGGCTGCTGGGCTGCACGGCTCCGACGGTATGCGCTCGCCGGGTGCTGCGCGCGCACCTCGCGCGGTGTGTCGCTGATGTGGCCGATGGGACTGTTCTTTCTCAGGGTTCGTGGGCGACCCAGCGCGCCTCGCCGGTCCAGCGCTCGGCCACCGTCCCGCCCTCGAGATCCTCCCGGGTCAGGGCGAACGTCCGGTGGTCGCGCCAGCCGCCGTCGATGTGCAGGTACCTCCGCCGCAGCCCCTCGTCGCGGAAGCGCAGGTGGCTGACGACGGCGAGGGAGGAGAGGTTCTCGGGACGGATGTTGACCTCGACGCGGTGCAGCCCGGCCGAGTCGAAGGCGTGGTCACAGAGCATCGCGAGCGCCCGGGTGGCGAGCCCACGGCCGGCCACCCGCTGGGCCACCCAGTAGCCGGCCGCGCCGGAGAGCAGCGACCCGTGCACGATGCCGAACAGGTGCATCTGACCGCTGATCCTGCCCTCGACCTCGATGACGAAGGGCAGCAGCCGTCCCTCCTTGGCCTCCCTGTCCAGGCGCCGGACGTACTGGCGGTACCCGATCCGCTGGGCCACCCCGTCGGGAGAGGTCGGTTCCCACTGGCCCACCCACTGGGCGTTCTCGCGGCGGACCTGCTCCCACTCCGTGCTGTCCCGCAGGCGCAGCGGTCGCAGGACGACCTGCGGCAGCCTCCCGTCGCCCGCGCGCAGGGTCACCGGCCAGGGGTCCATCAGTGGTCCGCACCGCGGATCTGGTCGAGGGCATGTCCGAGGACCGGCTCGAGCGCCTCCAGCGCGTCCCGGACGCCCCCTCGCGAGCCCGGCAGGTTGACGACGAGCGTGCGTCCGGCCACCCCGGCCAGCCCACGCGAGAGTACCGCCGTCGGGACGCCCTTGGCCACGCCGGCGGCCCGGATCACCTCCGCGATGCCGGGCACCTGCCGGTCGAGCAGCGGCTCGGTCATCTCTGGCGTCAGGTCGGTCGGGGAGATGCCTGTCCCCCCGGTCGTGAGGACGAGCTGCGGCCCGCCGTCGAGGGCGGCCGCCAGCGCGGCTCCGACCGGCGGCCCGTCCGGCACGACCGTCGGCCCCACGACCTCGAAGCCCCAGGCCCGCAGTGCCTCGACGATGACCGGGCCGGTGCGGTCCTCGTAGACCCCACCCGCCGCGCGAGTGGAGCAGCAGATGACGACGGCGGTGCGGGGTGGGGTCACCGTTCGCTCCAGTCGCCGGAGCGCCCGCCGGACTTCGCCGTCACCCGGATGTCGGTGATGCGGGCGTGCTTGTCGACGGCCTTGACCATGTCGACGAGCGCGAGGGCGGCCACGGCCACCGCGGTGAGCGCCTCCATCTCGACTCCGGTGCGGTCGGCGGTCCGGACGGTGGCGCTGACGTCGACGCCGTCGTCGGCGACGGTCAGGTCGAGCAGCACCCCGTGGACGGCGATGGGATGCGCCAGCGGGATGAGGTCCGGAGTGCGCTTGACCGCCTGTATGCCGGCCACCCGCGCGACCGCCAGGGCGTCGCCCTTGGGCACCTCGCCCGAGCGCAGGGCGGCGACCGCGCCCGCCGAGAGCAGCACGCGTCCCGCGGCGGACGCCTCGCGGACGGTCACCGCCTTGGCACTGACGTCGACCATGTGAGCGGACCCGTCGGGGCGAACGTGGGTGAGCCCGGCGCCGGTCGGCTGGTCGCTCACCACGGGCCCAGCCCGTCGCCACCCGTGTCGAGCAGCCACATGCCGACCTCGTCACCGGCGCGGACGAGCTCGACCTCCTCGGGGACGACGACGAGCGCGTTGGCACGGGAGAGGTCGGCGATGAAGTGCGACGCCTGCCCCCAGACCGGGTCGGCGCTCCAGCCGGTGGCGGTTCGGGTGGCCACCGCCCGGGCGATCTGGCGTCGTCCTCGGACCGACGTGAGGTCGCGGGTGACCGTTGCGGCGAGGGTCGGCCGGGACGGGGTGAGCCCCATCATCGTGCGCAAAGCGGGCCGGACGAAGACCTCGAACGAGACGTAGGCCGACACCGGGTTCCCCGGCAGGGCGAAGAGCGGGACCTGCCGCTCCCCGACCCGCCCGAAGCCCTGCGGCTTGCCCGGCTGCATGGCGACCTGCACGAAGTCGACGGACCCGCTGCCCTGGAGCGCCTCCTTGACGACGTCGTAGGCCCCCATGCTCACCCCCCCGCTCGTGATGATTGCGTCGGCGTCCGCGGCGAGCGTGCTGAGGGTCTGCAGGACCGTCTCGCCGTCGTCGTCCACCGTCACCCGGTGGACGGTGATCGCGCCGCACTCGGTCACCGCGGCGTCGAGCATGTGGCTGTTCGAGTCGTGGATCTGGCCGGGGCCCAGCGGCTGACCCGGCTGCACGAGCTCGGCGCCGGTGGACACGACGGCCACCCGGGGACGGGGCCGGACGAGCGCGTCGGGGTGGCCGGTCGCGGTGAGAAGCGCGATCCGCCGGGAGCTGAGGACCGCACCACGCTCGAGCACGACCGCGCCCCGGCGCACGTCCTCGCCCGCGGGGCGCACGGAGGTCCCCACGCTCACCCCGGCCCGGATCTGCACCCGCTGCGTCCCCCCGTCGGTGTCCTCGACCCTGACGACTGCGTCCGCGCCCCGCGGCATCATCGCGCCCGTCATGATCCGGACTGCCTCGCCGTCGCCAACCGGCGTGCTCGCGACGGCACCGGCGGCGACCTCTCCGACGACCGGGAGGACCACCACCGAGCCCGGCAACGACGGCTCGGCACCCGCGACGTCGGCGGCCCGCACGGCATACCCGTCCATCGCGGAGTTCTCGAAACCCGGGAGGTCGACGAGCGAGGTGACGTCCTCGCAGAGCACCAGCCCCGGGCACTGCGCCGCCGGCAGCCGCACCGGCTCGCCGGGCCGGACCACCGCGAGGATCGCGTCGAGATGCTCCTCCACGGTGCGCACGTCAGCACTCCCCCGTCAGCCGCGCCCCGTCGGCCACCTGGCGGCCGTCCGGCGCGGTGATGGAGACCGCTCCCACGCAGCTGACGTCGGCGCCGAAGCGGACGTCTCCGGACACCGTCAGGGATGAGCACTCGCGCATCGACGGGACCCCCGACGGGAAGCGCGCGTCGAAGTCGGGCATCCGCCGGAAGTACGTCGGGTCGAGGTCGACGAGGGGCTCGTCGCCGTCGCGCACGGACACGACGGTGGAGTCCTCGTCGAGCGTGAAGATGTCGGAACGGATGAGCAGCAGCTCGTTGGTCGTCTTGACTGGCCGGAACCGGCGGCGCGGGACCAGGAGCGCCTGGGACCCCTCGAACACCTCGATCGCCGTCCCCATCGCGGACTCGACCTGGATCACGGCCGGCGAGCCGGGTTCGGACGGGTCGACGGTCTTGCGGTTGACGATGATCGGCAGGCCGAGGACGCCGTGCCGCTCGGTCAGCAGCCGGTCGAGGACCTCGATGTCGAACCAGAGGTTGTTGGCATGGAACGTCCGGTGCCGCCTGATGTCCGCGAAGCATTCCTCCTCCCCCGGCTGGACCATTGCGCTGTCCCGCAGGATGAGCCGGCCGTCACTCCGGCGCACCGCAAGGTGCCCGCCCTTGCGGTCGTTGACGGTCCGCCTGCAGACCTCCGCCGCATAGGGCACCGCGTGCTCCAGCATCCACCCGGCCACGTCGGGGTCGCAGGTCGCCCCGAGGTTGTCGCTGTTGGAGACGAATGCGTAGCGGAATCCCTTGTCCCGCAACGACTTCAGGACGCCGGAGGCGACGAGGGCCACGAAGAGGTCACCGTGGCCGGGCGGACACCACTCGAGCTCCGGGTCCGCGGGCCAGTCAACGGGCATGAGGTCGGTCTCGCGCAGCTTCGGCTCGGCGCTCTGGAGGAAGTCGAGCGGCAGCCCCGGGACCGGAAGGTCCGCGTACCCGCCGAGGATCGCCAGGGACTCCTCGCGGGTGCGGAACGAGTTCATCAGCAGCAGCGGCAGGTCGACGCCGTGGCGCCGGCGCAGGGCGAGCACCTGCCGGACGATGATGTCGAGGAAGGTCAGGCCGTCACGCACCGGCAGGGCGGACTTCGGTCCCGTCATGCCCATGCTGGTGCCAAGGCCCCCGTTGAGCTTGACCACCACGGTGGACCGCAGCGCCTCCCGGCGGGCCTCGTCGTCGGCCCGGAAGCTGCCGAGTTCCGGCACCTGCCCGAGTGGCTCGATGCTGTCCTCGGGGATGGTGCCGCGGGCGCCCTGCTCCAGCTCGCGGTAGTACTCCTCGAAGACCGCGATGGCCCGGCTGTCCACCCCCCGCGCACCCATCCTCGCGCGCGCCTCAAGCAGTCCGGTCTCGCTCATGCTCGCCACCCTACGATGACCCCCATGCCGGAGGACGAGCCCGTCGCCCGCAAGGCTGCGCTGCGCCGGTCGGTGCGGGCCCGGCGCCGGGCGACCACTGCGCTGCGGGACCGCGAGCACGACGCCGAGCGTCTCGCGGCGGCGGTGCTCGCCCTCGCGGACGGGCAGTGCGGCGCGAGCACGGTATGCCGGGTGGCGGCCTACGTGTCCACCCGCCTCGAGCCGCCGACGCACCGCCTCGTCGAGGCCCTCGAGGCGGCCGGCCACGAGGTCATCCTCCCGATGACCGGCGACGACATGCGCCTGCACTGGACCCTCCGGGGCAGCCCGCTCGGCGCGGCGGCGATCGGGACGGCGGGCCTGATCGTGACCCCCGGCCTGGCCGTCGACCGCACCGGAACGCGTCTCGGCCAGGGAGGAGGGTGGTACGACAGGGCCCTGGCCCTGCGCGGTCCCGGCGCGCTCGTCGTGACGCTGCTCTACGACGAGGAGCTCGTGCCGGTCCTCCTGCCGTCCGAGGACCACGACGTGCCGGTCGACGCGGTCATCACGCCCGCGCTGGGCATCGTGCGCTGCGCTACCGCGGGGTGAGGGTGAGCTCCTCCTGCTTGGCGGCGCGGACCGCCCCCTCGCTCGACGGCCACGGGTAGCTCTCGCCCCTGGCCCAGGCGTCCGTCTGGTCGACGTAGTGCGGGCTGTAGGGGTGACCGCTGGCGCCCGTCTGGTTCACCCACGTGGAGGCGTCGAGGTCGGCGAGGTCGACCACCATCCGCATCGACGGTGCCTTGTCCACCTCGAAGCCCTTCGACGCGTCCCACTCGTTGGCGTTGACGATGGCCGAGCCTCCCGGCAGCTCGACCGGCCCGCGGTTGAAGAGGGCCTGCACCGGGTCGGGGACGCCCTCCTGCCCGAGGACCCGGTGCCTGAGGGTCAGCGTGTGCAGCCGCCCCCACCCCCAGGTGGCGGGGTCCTTGCCGAGGCGCCGGGTCAGGTCGAGCCGGGCCCTCACCATCGCCCGGTGCAGGATCTCGTCCTTGCCCTCGATGAGCCCGGGCGTCTTCTTGTCGTCCCACCAGCCGTTGCTGGGGTCCTTGAGGATCGCCTCGACGGCGAGCATCCAGCGCGCTCCGCCGTCGGCGCGCAGGTCGGGAGGCAGCTGGTCGTCGAAGGTGTACTCCAGCAGCCGCGACCAGACCGCGTTGTAGTAGGCCGCGGCCGCCGACGCCCTGGACTTGTCGACCGGCTGGGTGAAGTTCCAGTCGGTGAGCAGGTCCTGCGCCTGCTTGCTGAACGGGTCGTCCGACAGGTCGACGGCGACCAGCGCCCGGACGAGCGTGGGGGCGAAGCCGTTCGTCGTGTCCATCTGCATCGCGCCCATCTGCCGGGGGGAGACCTTCGGGCTCGCCTCGATGAGCTCCCGGATGCGTTGGCTGCGGAACCCGAGGTCCCACTCGGTGGTGAGGAACGGGGAGGGCGCCGCCGTCACGGCCTGGTTGGCCGCGACGATGAACCCCTCCGGTGGGTCCAACACCCACGGCATCTGGTCGAAGGGCACGTAGCCCTGCCAGTCCCACTGGCTGTCCCAGCCGGGGGCGGGCCAGTACCCCGGCGGGGAGCTCGGGGTCGCCGAGCGCCGGACCGGGATCTGGCCGGGGGCCTGGTACCCGATGTGCCCGTCCTCGTCGGCGTAGACGAGGTTCTGCGCGGGGACGGCGAAGCTCCTCGCCGCCTCCCTGAACGCGGTGAAGTTCTGTGCCGTGTCGATGGCGAAAATGGCGTCGGCCGTGTTGCCCGGCACCAGCCCGGTCCAGGCGAGGGACACGGCATACGACTCCTGCTGTGGCACCCCGCGCACGAGGGCGCGCCGGCCCGCGTCGGCGACCGGGGTGAGGACGTCGGAGATGATGGGGCCGTGCACGGTCCGGCGCACGGGCAGGGTCACGTCCGCGCCGCCGGCCACCTTGATCGTCTCGGTGCTCAGGATGAGCGGGACCTGCTGGTCGTCGCGCAGGTAGGTCGAGCCGGTCACCCTCTCGAGGTAGAAGTCGGTCACGTCCGGCCCGAGGTTGGTGATCCCCCACGCGATCCGGTTGTTGTGCCCCACGATGATCCCCGGCAGCCCGGCGAACGAGAAGCCGGTGACGTCGAAGGGACACTCGGGACTCAGCTGGCGGCAGTGCAGGCCGGTCTGGTACCAGATCCCGGGGACCGAGGTCCCGAGATGCGGGTCGTTGGCGAGCAGGGGTTTGCCCGTGGTCGTCCGGGAGGGCCCGACCACCCAGGAGTTCGAGCCGACACCGTCGCCGCGACCGAGGGTGACCGGGACGGCGTCGAGGACGCGGCCCGCGCCTGCCCAGACCTGGCGTAGCTGTGGCGCCGTCATGTCCGTCGCTGCGGACCGGAGCGCGTCCGGCATCGCCGATCCCGAGGAGGTGGCGGGGGACGGCCGCCAGTCGGCGTCGGAGAGGATGGGGGCGTGCTGAGCGGCCGGGTACTCCGGGAAGATGACCTTCAGCAGCGCCGGGTCGAGCATGCTGCCGAGCCGGCCCCGGGCCAGCTCGTTGTCGTAGTTGCCCTTGAGGTCCCAGGCCATCGCCTTGAGCCAGGCGAGTGAGTCGACCGCCGTCCACCGCTCGACCTTGTAGGCGGGGAGGCTGGCGCCCAGCACGGTGTACTCGAGGGCCATGTTGGACGGGTCGCCGCTGCGGGTGATGTAGTCGTTGACGCCGTCGGCGTAGGCGCTGAGGTACTGGCGCGTGGTGGTCGCGAGCCGCGGAAGCTCCTCCTCGGCGACCCTGCGCCAGCCCATGGTCCGGATGGCCTTGTCAGTCTCCAGCCCGCCCGCGCCGACCAGCTCGGACAGCCGCCCCGCGGTGATGTGCCGGCGCAGGTCCATCTCGAAGAAGCGGTCCTGCGCCGCGACGAAACCCTGCCCACGGAAGAGGTCGGTCGGGTTGTCCGCGTAAATGTGCGGCACCCCGCGCTGGTCCCTGACGACGCTGACCGTGCCACCGAGGCCGCCGAGACGGATCTCGCCGGAGGTGGCCGGCCAGGACTGCCGGACCAGCCCGGTGCCCGCGACACCGAGCGCAGCGACGAGGAGGATCAGCAGGACGAGCAGGCCGAGGCCGGTCCGGCGGACGAGTGTTGCGCGCTGCACCCTGCGAGACTAGGTCACCGCAACGGGTGGGCCGCGGACCCCTGCGGCGCGACGGGCCCGCGCCCATGGGCCGGCCGGGCCCCTCGAGAAGAGGGAAGGAGGGGTATGCCGGACGCCTGGGCGGACGCCACCGCCGCCTTCACGGCAGCGGACCTGACCAGGTCGCTGCTGGTGGGAGCGCTCGTGCTGCTCGTCTCGGTCGCGGCGGTCCGGCTCTCGGTGCGGTCCGGGCTGCCGACGCTGTTGCTCTACCTCGCGATCGGCGTGGGGCTCGGCGAGGCGGGCCTCGGCATCCGGTTCGACTCGGCCGAGCTGACCCAGGTGCTGGGGTATGCCGCGCTGATCCTCATCCTCGCCGAGGGCGGCCTGACGACCGAGTGGTCCGCCATCCGCCGGTCGGTGGCGCCCGCAGCGGTTCTGTCCACGCTCGGCGTCGTCGTCTCGGTCGTCGTCGTCGGCGCGGCCGCGAGGTTCATCCTGCAGCTGCCGTGGAGCACCGCCCTGCTCGTCGGGGCCATCCTCTCCTCGACCGACGCGGCGGCTGTCTTCTCGGTACTGCGCACCGTGCCCCTGCCGCGTCGCCTCAGCGGGCTGCTCGAGGCCGAGTCCGGGTTCAACGACGCACCGGTCGTCATCCTCGTCCTCGCCTTCGCCATGGACTCCGCGTCCGGGGCGGCACCTCGCCCGTGGTGGGAGCTGCTGTTCCACGCGAGCCTCGAGCTGGCCGGTGGGGCGGTCGTCGGCCTGGCGCTCGGCTGGCTCGGGGCGGCTGCCCTGCGCCGGGTCGCCGGTGCATCCTCCGGGCTGTTCTCGATCGGCGTCATCGCGCTCGTCGTGCTCGCCTACGCGGTCGCGGCGACGGCCAACGCCTCCGGCTTCCTGGCCGCCTACCTCAGCGCGCTCGTCCTCGGCAACCTCGGTCTCCCGCACCGGTCCGCCGTGCATGCCTTCTCGACCGCGCTCGGCTCGCTCTCCCAGATCGGCCTGTTCGTCCTGCTCGGGCTGCTCTCGGCACCCTCGCGCTTCGTCGAGCAGATCGTGCCCGCCATCGTCATCGGCCTGGTTCTGCTGCTGCTCGGGCGGCCGCTGTCGGTACTCGTGTCGCTGACGCCCTTCCGCGTCCCCTGGCGCGACCAGGTGTTCCTGTCCTGGGCGGGGCTGCGCGGCGCCGTCCCGGTGGTGCTCGCCACCGTCCCGGCCACCCTCGGCACGGGCGGCACCGAGTGGATCTTCGACCTCGTCTTCATGCTCGTCGTCATCTTCACCGTCGTGCAGGCCCCGAGCCTGCCGTGGGTCTCCCGACGGCTGGGGGTCGCCGAGGGCGTTCGGCAGGTCGGGCTCAGCCTGGAGAGCACCCCTCTCGAGGAGCTCGGGGCCGAGGTACTGCACGTCGTCATCGGCGCCGAGTCCCGGCTGCACGGGGTCGAGGTCTTCGAGCTCCGTCTCCCCGCCGGTGCCAACGTCACCCTCCTGGTGCGCGGCGGCAAGAGCGTCGTGCCCCAGGGTCACACCGGGTTGCGGCACGGTGACCAGTTGCTCGTCGTGACCACTGCCGAGGCGCGCCGGGCTACCGAGCGCAGGTTCCGTGCCATCGACCAGGGCGGGCGTCTCGCGGGCTGGAGCTGAGTACGAGCCGTCGAGGCGGGGCACGGGCTGTTGTGGGGCCGGCATACCCCGCCCCTCGATTCGGCGCGGGAGCGGTGCCGGACGTAGACTGCGCGGGCTCAACCCGTGCGAGGAACCTGGAGGACGCCCGTGCCGACGTACGCCTACGCCTGCACCGCCTGCGACCATGCCTTCGACCTGGCGCAGGCCTTCACCGACGACCCGGTCACCGTGTGCCCTGAATGCTCGGGGCGGCTGCGCAAGGTCTACGGCTCCATCGGCGTGTCGTTCAAGGGGTCGGGGTTCTACCGCAACGACTCCCGGGCCGCTCAGCCCTCCGCGAACGGCTCGTCGGACAACGGCTCGTCCGACAAGGGCTCGTCCGACAAGGGCTCGTCCGACAAGGGCTCGTCCGACAAGGGCTCGTCCGACAAGGGCTCGTCAGGTGGTGGCGCGAGGGACAAGGGCTCATCCCGCAGCAGCTCATCCGGCAGTGGCTCATCGGCCAGCAGTTCATCCGGCAGCGGCTCATCCGGCGGCGGCTCATCCGGCGGCGGCTCGGTGCGGCGCTCGTCCTCGAAGCCCACCGGCTAGGCGGGCGAGGACACCCGGGCCGGGGGCGCAACGCGTTCCGGGCGCCCTCGGCAGGTCCGTCGGACCGTCCACAGGCGCAGACCTCGCGTCCCGCCATCCACGGCCCCGGCCGCCGGCATCCGGGGCGGCGGGGAGGCCCGCATAGGCTCGGCCCATGTCCTCCCTCCCAGTGACGAGTGCTGCCCGAGCCGAGATCGGTGTCATCGGCGGCTCGGGCTTCTACGAGTTCCTCAGTGAGGCCGAGCAGGTGC
>JBPCOG010000309.1:0-6136 GCA_051000455.1 Lapillicoccus sp.
TCGTACTCGTCGCAGATCTCACGGACCCGCTCGAAGTATCCGGGCGGGGGCGGGAAGCAGCCGCCGGAGTTCTGCACCGGCTCCAGGAACACCGCCGCGACCGTGTCGGGACCCTCGAACTCGATCGCCTCCGCGATCCGGTTCGCGGCCCACTGGCCGAAGGCGTACTCGTCGTCGGGAGCGCCGGTCTGGAACTGCTCGGGCGCGCGGTAGAAGTTCGTGTTCGGCACGCGGAACGTGCTCGGCACCAGCGGCTCGAACGGCGCCTTCATCCCGGGCAGGCCGGTGATCGACAGTGCCCCCTGCGGGGTGCCGTGGTAGGCGATCGCCCGGCTGATCACCTTGTGCTTGGTCGGCTTGCCGGTGAGCTTGAAGAACTGCTTGGCCAGCTTCCAGGCACTCTCGACCGCCTCACCGCCGCCGGTGGTGAAGAAGACCCGGTTCAGGTCGCCGGGGGCGTACTCCGCCACCCGGGCGGCCAGGTCGATCGCGCCCGGGTGGGCGTAGGACCAGAGCGGGAAGAAGGCCAGCTCCGCAGCCTGCTTGGCGGCCGCCTCGGCCAGCTCGGTGCGACCGTGTCCGGTCTGTACGACGAACAGGCCGGCCAGGCCGTCGAGGTACTTCTTGCCGGTGGAGTCCCAGATGTAGGCGCCGTCCCCGCGCACGATCGTCGGGACGTCGTGGGTCTCATAGGTCGAGTGCCGGGTGAAGTGCATCCACAGGTGGTCCTTGGCGGCACGCTGGCGGGCTTCGTCGTTGAGGGGTTCGTTCATGGCAGTCTCGGCTTTCGAAGGCGCTCGCTCGGGTGTCGGTCACCGACATTCTGCCCCGGCGCGCCGAAGCATTGCAAACGAATCGGCGGCTGGACGGCACTTTCGAGGGAGAAATCCTCTGTTGGTGGCTTCATGCACTACCGATTCCGCAGACCTGTGGTTAGGCTCCCCTCCATGGCTGACAAGACCTTCCGCAACGTGATCAACGGCGAGCTCGTCGATGCGGCGTCCGGAGAGACCTATGACGTGCTCGACCCCACCACGGGCGAGGTCTACGCGACCGCGCCCGCGTCCGGGGCAGAGGACGTCGACCGGGCGTTCAGAGCCGCCGACAAGGCCTTCGGGGCCTGGGGTGAGACCACCCCGTCGGAGCGGCAACGGGCGATGCTGAAGATCGCCGACGCGCTGGAGTCCCGGGCCGAGGAGTTCGTCCGGGTCGAGTCCCGTGACACCGGCAAGCCGCTGGGCTTCACCACCGACGAGGAGCTGCCCCCGGCGATCGACCAGCTGCGGTTCTTCGCGGGCGCCGCCCGGGTGCTCGAGGGCAGGTCGGCGGGGGAGTACCTCAAGGACCACACCTCGTTCGTACGACGAGAACCGATCGGCGTCGTCGGCCAGGTCACGCCGTGGAACTACCCGCTGATGATGATGGTCTGGAAGATCGCACCCGCTCTGGCCGCCGGCAACTGCATCGTGCTCAAGCCGAGCGACACCACGCCGGCCTCCTCCACGTTGCTGGCCGAGCTGGCCCAGGAGTTCCTGCCGCCCGGCGTGCTCAACGTGGTGACCGGTGACCGCGACACCGGCCGGGCCCTGGTGGAGCACCCGATCCCGCAGCTGGTCGCGATCACCGGCTCGGTCCGCGCCGGGATGCAGGTGGCCGGATCGGCCGCCGAGCAGGTCAAGCGGGTGCACCTCGAGCTCGGCGGCAAGGCACCGGTGATCGTCTTCGACGACGCCGACGTCGAGGCCGCGGCCGAGGGCATCGCCGGTGCCGGCTACTTCAACGCCGGCCAGGACTGCACCGCGGCGACCCGGGTGCTGGCCGGGCCCGGCGTACACGACGACTTCCTGTCCGCGCTCGCCGAGCAGGCGAGGAACACCAGGACCGGGATGCCCGACGACCAGGACATCCTCTACGGGCCGTTGAACAACGCCCGCCAGCTCGACCAGGCCTCCGGGATGGTCGACCGGCTGCCCGACCACGCCTCCGTCGACGCCGGGGGGAGCAGGCAGGGTGCAGCCGGCTACTTCTACGAGCCGACGGTCCTCTCCGGGCTGCGTCAGGACGACGAGCAGATCCAGGACGAGATCTTCGGCCCGGTGATCACCGTGCAGCGGTTCAGCGACGAGACCGAGGCGTTGGCCTGGGCCAACGGCGTGCGCTACGGCCTCGCGTCCAGCGTGTGGACCAAGGACCACGCCCGCGCGATGCGGATGGCCAAGCGGCTCGACTTCGGCGTGGTGTGGATCAACACCCACATCCCGATCGTCGCCGAGATGCCGCACGGCGGCTTCAAGAGCTCGGGCTACGGCAAGGACCTGTCCATGTACGGTCTCGAGGACTACACGCGGGTCAAGCACGTGATGTCCTACATCGGAACAGAATGACCATGCCCGCGACGACTCCGTCCGAGACCCAGGAGACTCCGATGGTCGATGAACAGCCGGCCGGCCCGGCGCCCGCGAACCCTGGGGCCCCCGCGATCGAGCTCATCGGGGTCGCCAAGCAGTTCGCTGCCGACGACGGCAACGTGCAGGCCGTGGAGCAGGTCGACCTCGCGATCGAGACCGGGGAGTTCTTCTCCCTGCTCGGTCCCTCGGGCTGCGGCAAGACCACGACGCTTCGGATGATCGCCGGCTTCGAGGAGCCGACCGCCGGGCAGGTCCTGCTGTACGGCGAGAACATGGTCGGAGTGCCCCCGAACAAGCGCGACATGAACATGGTGTTCCAGAGCTACGCGCTGTTCCCGCACATGAGCGTGCGTGGCAACATCGCGTTCGGCCTGCAGATGCGCCGGCTGCCGAAGTCCGACGTCAAGCGACGCACCGACGAGGCGATCCGCCTGGTGCAGCTCGAGGAGCACGCCGGCAAGCTGCCCGGACAGCTCTCCGGGGGCCAGCAGCAGCGCGTCGCGATCGCCCGGGCCGTCGTGCTGGAGCCGTCGCTGGTGCTGATGGACGAGCCGCTCAGCAACCTCGACGCCAAGCTGCGCCTGGAGATGCGCACCGAGATCCGGCGGCTGCACCAGAGCCTCGGGCTGACCACGGTGTACGTCACGCACGACCAGGAGGAGGCGCTGTCCATGGCGGACCGGCTGGTCGTGCTGCGCCAGGGGCAGGTTCAGCAGATCGGGACCCCGGAGGACCTGCACACCCGGCCGGCGAACTGGCACGTGGCGGACTTCATGGGGTTCCGCAACCTGCTCCAGGTCACCGTCAGCGCGGTCGACAAGGACGGCGTCCTCGTCGAGGGCCACGGCCTGAAGCTGCGGGCGAGCCCGATGGGCGAGGTCGGCAGCGGCGACAGCGTCGCCGCCGGGGTGCGCCCTGAGGACCTCGTCATCGGTGCCCAGCCGTCCGACGGGCCCAACGTCATCCGGGCCACGGTCGAGGTCGTCGAGTACCAGGGCCGGGAGATGGCCGTCGAGGTGAGGACGGCAGAGGGACTGCGGCTGCACGTCCGCAGCGAGGAGCGCCTCGCCCCGGGGGCCGGGGTCACCCTCAGCGTGGCGCCCGAGCGGCTGCTGGTGTTCCCGCTGGACGACGAGCCGCTGCCCTCGGTCCAGCTCGCCCTGGGCGACGCCCTCCCCTCCCGCAACGAGCCGGTCCTCACCAGCCAGGGCGCGTCGTGACCCGCCGCCAGGGCTCGTCGTGACCTCCGGGACCGCCACGCGACCCGGGCTCGCCCCGGGCGGGGCCGACGGAGACCGCGACGGGGGCGAGCCGGGGCGCCGCGTCGACCCGGGCCTGCGGCACCGCCTCGCCGAGCGCGGTGTCGATCGCCAGCTGCTGCTACTGCTGCCTGGCATCGTCTTCGTCGTCGGGCTGTTCATCTACCCGTTCCTCTACGGCCTCGGCCTGTCGTTCCAGCCCACGAAGGGCGGCGGCCCGCTCGCCGACTACCAGCGGTTCTTCGGCGACGAGTTCCAGCGGGACACCATCTGGAAGACGCTGCGCCTGGCCCTGCCCGCCGCCCTGCTCAACGTCCTCGCCTCCGTGCCCATCGCCTACCGGATGCGCGGCCGGTTCCGGGGCAAGCGGCTCATCACGACGCTGCTGGTCGTCCCCATCACCCTCGGCACGGTGCTGACGGCGGAGGGGCTGCTCAACTTCCTCGGGCCGGCCGGCTGGTTCAACCGCATCCTCATCAGCGCCGGGGTCGTCGGGGAGCCGGTGCGGCTGATCAACAACTACTGGGGGGTGTTCTTCTCGCTCGTCATCACCGGGTTCCCCTTCGCGTTCCTGCTGATCCTGTCCTACATCTCCGGCATCGACCCGACCCTCGAGCGCGCCGCCGCCACCCTCGGGGCCGACTGGCGCGCCCGCTTCCGGCGGATCACCCTGCCCCTGCTGGCGCCGGGCCTGGCGACGACGTTCTGCCTGACCTTCGTGCTGGCGTTCAGCGTCTTCCCGTCCGCGATCCTCGTCGGCAACCCGCAGGGGGAGACCCGGGTCATCTCCATCGCCGCCTACCAGGCCGCCTACGAGCAGTACGACTACCCGTTCGCATCGGCCATCGCGATGATCATGGGCGTCGTCGAGCTGCTGGTCCTCGGGCTGGTCCTGCTCTGGCGCTCGCGCCTGTACACCGGCTCGACGGGGGGGAAGGGCTGATGACCGCCGACACCGCGCAGGTCGACGCCCCCAGCGGTCGGCGCAGCCTGGTGGCCAGCCCCGCCGCGTGGCTCGTGTGGGGAGCCGTCGTCATCTTCATGGTCTTCCTCCTCGGCATCGTCGGCTCGGTGCTCGTCAACTCGTTCGGCACCCGGTGGTTCGGCACGTGGCTCCCCGAGGGCGTCACCACCCAGTGGTACAGCCAGGCGTGGGACGAGTTCGGGCTGCTGCACGTCGTCATCGTCACCCTCGAGGTCTCCCTCGCCGTGGTCGTGCTCTCGGTCCTCGTCGGGGTGCCTGCCTCGTACGTGCTGGCGCGCCGCAGCTTCCCCGGCAAGCGGCTCACCTACCTGGCATTCCTGCTGCCCATCCTCATGCCGCCGATCACCTACGGCATACCCCTGGCCACCGTCCTCTACAAGTTCGGCCTCGCCGGGAACATCTCCGGCGTCATCCTCGCGAACCTCGTCCCGACCGTGCCGTTCGTCATACTGACGATGACCCCCTTCATCGAGCAGATCGACCCGGCGATCGAGCGAGCCGCCCGGATGTCCGGGGCCGGCCTGTGGGCGGTCTTTACCCGGATCCTCGCGCCACTGCTCGTCCCCGGGATCCTCGCCTCCGCCATCCTCGTGCTCGTGCGTACCGTCGGGATGTTCGAGCTGACGTTCCTCACCGCGGGGCCGGACTCGTCCACGCTCGTTGTCGCGCTGTTCAACTCGATGAACGCCGCCGGGATCCGGGCCCAGCAGTCGGTCGACGCGATGGCGGTGATGTACGTGGCGGTGATGATGGTCCTGCTCGTGGCCGCGCTGCGGTTCGTCAACCCGACGCAGCTGGTCGCCCGGGTCAAGGAGGAGCCTGAGTCGTGACCGGGTGGGGGTCCGGTGCCGGGCGACAGGAGGGTATCCCGGGTGGCCCGGACGTGCTCGTCCTCGGCGAGGTGCTGGTCGAGCTGTCGTCCCTGGAGCCGTTGGGCGACGGGGCGATGCTGCGGCTCGGGTTCTCCGGGGACGCGCTGAACGTCGCGGCCGCCGCTGCCGCGGCCGGGGCCCACACGGCGCTGCTGGCGCGGGTGCCACAGGACGAGGGCGACGACGCCCTCGTCGCGAGGGTGGGCGAGCTCGGCGTCGACACCCGCGCCCTGATCCGGGCGCCGGGCCAGCACGGCCTCTACCTGACCCACGCCGACCCGGACGGCGAGCGGCACTTCGTCTACGTGCGCCGGGCCAGTGCCGGCTCCGAGCTGGGCGTCGCGGACGTCGACGAGCAGCTGGTCGCGTCGGCCGGAGTGGTCTTGGCCAGCGGGGTCGCCTACGCGATCTCCGAGTCTGCCGCCGCCGCGGTGCAGTGGGCGGCGCGCCGGGCCCGGCGGTTCGTCTACGACCCGAACTACCGACCGCGGCTGACCACGCCCGAGGCGGCGTCGCTCGCGCTGCGACGGCTCGCCCCACTCGCCGAGGTGGTCACGCCCTCGTGGCCGGCCGAGGCCAGGGCGCTGCTCGGGCTGGGGGAGTCGGCGAGCG
>JBPCOG010000015.1:0-1902 GCA_051000455.1 Lapillicoccus sp.
GGGGGGCTCAACGTCTACCCCCGGGAGGTCGAGCTGGCACTGGAGGCACACCCCGACGTCCTGGAGGCCGCGGTGGCGGGGATCCCGGACAGCCGGTGGGGCGAGCAGGTGACGGCCTGGGTCGTCAGCCGCGACGGCGCACGCCTCGAATCCGCCGAGCTGGTGGCGCACGCCCGCTCACGCCTGGCCCCCTACAAGTGCCCGAAACAGGTCTACGTCATCGCAGACCTGCCCAGGACCTCGATGGGCAAGCTGCAGCGCACCCGGCTCGCGCCTCCCACGGCGGCAGAGGAGCCCACGTGATCGCGGCAGCCGTGGACCATGCGGTGGACGCGCTGCGGCGTGCGCCCGCGTCAGCACGGACCGATGAGCCCCCGCCGCGAGCACCTCGGCCACGTACCAGCCAGCCACTCGCCGACTCCCTCCCGGGCCCGGTCGCCGAGCTGGCGCATTCCGTGGCCTACGGGTGGACCAGCGCATCGCAGCTCACGAGCATGGCGGTCGACCGCGCCCACTCGTGGCCGGGTGTGCTCACCGATCTCGACGAGACCTCCCCCAGGGCGCTGCAGCGCGCTGCCGCTGTGGACCGCCGTCGGGCGAGTGGCGAACCCATGCCCGCGCTGGCCGGGCTACCGGTGACGGTCAAGGACAACGTCGACGTGGCAGGTCTCGTCTCCGGACAGGGGGGCCTGCTCGCCCGCAGAAGGGCCACCACGGACAGCGCAGTGTGGTGCCGCCTGAACGACGAAGGGTGCGTTCTCATCGGGCACAGCGCGATGCATGAGCTCGCGTGGGGCCTCCGCACACCGGGCTGCCCGAACCCCTGGCGCGCGGGACTCACGCCCGGAGGATCCAGTGGCGGTGCCGCCGCCAGTGTCGCCGCCGGCATCGTGCCCCTCTCGCTCGGCACGGACACCGGCGGGTCGATCCGGGTGCCTGCCGCCCTGTGCGGTGTCACAGGCCTTCGACCCACCCACGGGGTCCCGAGCATGCGGGGAGTCCTGCCGCTGGCTCCATCCCTCGACGCCGTCGGAGCCCTGGCCTGCACGGCCGCCGACTGCGTCCTGGCCCACGAGCTGATGTCCTCGCCGGGGGCACCTGCCCCGAGATAGCTGGACGGACTGCGGGTCGGTGTCCTCGACGGGCGGCAGGGTCGGGTGAGCAACGGAGTCGCCACCGCGATGGAGGACGCGTGCGTGGCGCTGCGCGAGCGGGGGGTCCAGATCGCCCGGCTGGAGCTGGGTCATGCCCGCCTTGCGCCGAGCATCGCCTACGTTCTCATGCTCGTCGAGTCCTCGCGCCGCTGGCTCGCGGAGGCGGAACGCCGATCCGCCGACGTGGGGTCCGATGTCCTGGAGCAACTCCGCGAGGGCGGCCGGATCGACGTCCCCGGTGGGCCGTACGAGCTCGCCGTCGCGCTTGCCCGGTCACTGCGGGCGCAGGCGGAGCTGGCGCTGCGGTCCAGCGGGCTCGCCGCGTTCCTCTTCCCCGTGACCGCTGCGACCGGGATCCCCGACGACGCGAGCGTCGTGCCGGTGGGCGGTAGGCAGATGGCCACCGTCGATGCCCTGTCGCGCTACTGCGCCCTCGCGTCGGTGACCGGCCTGCCGGCCCTGTCGGTCCCCGCCGGCCTGGACTCGGACTGCCCGGTGGCAGTCCAGCTCATCGGCGCGGCGTACGACGAGCGACTGCTCGCCGCGCTGGCCGGCCCGCTCGAGCAGGGGCCGGGTCTTGTCGTCAGCGAGAGACGCAGCCGGCTGGTGCCCTTCCGGCATACCGCTTGAACCTGTCGACCAAGCCGGTATATGGTATACCACCATCGCGAGCAGAGGAGCACCATGGATCTGGGGCTGACCGACAAGGTGGCGTTCGTCACCGGTGCCAGCAAGGGGATCGGCCGCG
>JBPCOG010000456.1:0-10455 GCA_051000455.1 Lapillicoccus sp.
GTGGAGTCCTGTGTGACCGGGGGGAGCAGGACGGATGGGGCCACCCTGGGGATGTTAGCCCCCCCCCCAACCAGGGCGGTGGTGGCCGCACCCGCGGCCACACCGGGGGTGACGTCCCACGGGACGCCTGCCGCGTCGAGCCGCCGGGTCTGCTCGGCGATCGCGGAGTAGAGCGACGGGTCGCCGGAGCACAGACGCGCCACGTCCTTCCCCTCGGCGGTGACGCGGACGAGGCGCTCGGTGATCGCGTCGAGGTCCAGGTTCTGGGTGTCGACGAGCACGGCGCCGGGAGCACAGTGCGAGAGGATCTCGGCGTCGAGGTAGGTGCCGGCGTACAGGCACACCGGGCTCGACCCGAGGAGCCGAACGCCGCGCAGGGTGATCAGGTCGGAGGCGCCGGGTCCGGCGCCGATGAAGTGGACGGTCACGTCCCCTCCGTGGGCGGTGGGTTGGTATCCCGGCCGGTCGGCTCCGAGGGCTTCGTCGCGCTCCACTGGACGACGGGGCGCGCCGGCGTCCACGACAGGTGCCGCCCGAGCGGCAGGACGTGCTCGACGGTGATCCGCGTCAGCTCGCCACCGAGGCGGCCATACGCCTCGACGAGCACGGACTCGGCACCGAGGGTGACGGCGTGCGCGACGATACGACCACCCGCTACGAGGTGGGCCCACGCTGCGTCGAGCACCTCTGTGGTGAGGCCGCCCCCGACGAAGACAGCGTCCGGGGGGTCGAGACCCTCGAGCGCATCGGCCGCCTCACCGGTGACGACGTGGACCTCGTCCGGCAGGCCGTGCCGGTCGGCGTTGCGTCGTACCCGGTCCGCGCGAACGGGGTCGCGCTCGACGGCGGTCGTCCTGGCCCGGGGGGCGGCAAGCGCCCACTCGATGCCGACCGCTCCCGAGCCTGCCCCGAGGTCCCACAGGTGCGCCCCCGGGGTTGGTCGCAGGTTGGAGAGGGCGGCGGCTCGCACGGTGCGCTTGGTGATCTGGCCGTCGTGCTCGAACACCGTCTCGGGCCGTCCGGGGACGGCGCCGCGTGGTGCCCGGGCCAGGGCACCGAGGGCGGCGACGACGACACAGACGACGACGAGGTCTGGGGTGCGATCGTTCCCCCACTCCACCGCGAGCGCGGTCCGGGACCCCTCGCCCGACCCGCCGAGGTGCCACCAGGCCGTCATCGCCGAGTCACCGCACCCCTCGGCGACGAGCAGGTCTGCGACCTTGGCCGGCGTCGACCCGTCGGCGCACAGGACGACGAGCCGTGCGCGGGGGGCGAGGTGACGACGTATCCGGTCCGGTGAACGCCCGACGAGCGAGACGACGACGGTCTCCTCGAAAGCCCAGCCCATCCGGGCCCTGGCCAGGGCCTCGGACGAGACGGCCGGGTGGACGCGGACCGCCTCGGCGCCCAGCAGCCTGACGAGGGTCGTCCCCATGCCCGAGAGCAGCGGGTCCCCGCTCGCGAGCACGACGACGCCGGTCTCGTCGGTGGGCCGCGCGGCGCACGCGCCGACCCGCACCAGCAAACCGGGCAGAGCGGTCGGCAGGGGCATCGGCCAGGCGTGGCGTTCCTGGGCGGCGACGGCCGGGACGAGGTCGAGGTGACGTCGGCCCCCGAGGAGGACGCGGGCACCGAGCACGAGCCGCCGGGCGGTGTCCGGCACCTCCGGGAGGCCGCCGTCGCCGAGACCCACGACGTCGATCACGCGGACAGCCTATGTGACATGATGACCGGCGACGCAGGGCGAGAAATCCGGTGCGAGTCCGGAGCGGTCCCGCCACTGTGAGCGACGGACCCCATGCCCGTCGCGAGCCAGGACGTCGACCTGCGTCATGCCCGCCCGGGTGCCCCGGGGCGGATATCCACGATCGGCGAGCGTGGTCACTTGCCAGGAGGATCGACGGTGGCGCAGTTCCCCTTCTCCGCGATCGTCGGCGCCGACGACATGGCTCTGGCCCTCGTCCTGACGATGGTCTCCCCCGCCGTCGGCGGTGTTCTCGTCCGCGGCGAGAAGGGCACGGCCAAGTCGACGATGGTCCGGGCACTCGTCGAGGTGCTCCCCGCCCAGGACGTCGTCGCCCGGTGCCGCTTCGGGTGCGACCCGCGCCACCCGGACCCGACATGCCCGGACGGCCCGCACACCGTCGACGAGGCCTGTCTCACGCGATCGGCCCGGCTCGTCGAGCTGCCCGTCGGTGCCACCGAGGACCGGGTCATCGGCTCCCTCGACCTGTCGCGCGCACTCGGCGCCGGGGAGACGACGTTCGAGCCCGGTCTCCTCGCCGACGCCCACCGCGGACTGCTCTACGTCGACGAGGTCAACCTCCTCCACGACCACCTCGTCGACCTGCTCCTCGACGCCGCCGCAATGGGCCGCAACACCGTCGAGCGCGACGGCGTGTCCGTCTCGCACGCTGCCTGGATCGTCCTCGTGGGCACGATGAATCCCGAGGAGGGGGAGCTGCGCCCCCAGCTGCTCGACCGCTTCGGGCTCACCGTCGAGGTCGCCGCCTCGCGGGAGCCAGCCGAACGGGTTGAGGTCGTGCGCCGCCGGCTCGCGTTCGACGCCGACCCGGACGCCTTCGTCGGGACGTATGAAGCGCGCCAGAGCGCCCTGCGCGAGCGGATCGCCGCCGCCCGGCAGCTGCTCCCAGGGGTCCGGCTCTCCGAGTGGGCCCTGACGAGGATCGCGACGGTCTGCGCCGGCTTCGACGTCGACGGCATGCGCGCCGATATCGTCACCGCCCGCGCCGCCCGCGCCCACGCCGCCTGGGAGAGTCGCACCGACGTCAACCGGGAGGACATCCGTGTCGCCGCCCGGCTCGCGCTGCCGCACCGACGCCGCCGCAACCCGTTCGACGCCCCCGGCCTCGACGAGGAGCTGCTGGACCGGCTGCTCGGGGACGACGACCCGGAACCGGATCCGGACGGGGACCCCGAGGCTGAAGGTCCGCGCTCGGAGCCGCCTCCCGGTCCGGATGAGTCAGCAAACCGCCCCGACGACGCCGCCCCGGCCGACGGAACCGACCAGACGTCCGCTCCCCCAACCGGGCCCGGGGAGGACCCGACGGAAGAGCCGCGGCATAGCGCGCCCGGGCCGGCCGAGGACGTGGCGGCTGGCGACGTGGCCGCGGCATACGACACCTACCGTGCGCGAGCGCTCCAGGTCCGTGGCGTGGGGGCAGGCGAGCCAGGGCGTCGCAGCCAGGCGATCACGTCCTGGGGGCGAACCATCGGGTCGAACCGTCGCGGGCCCGGCCGCATCCACCTCACAGCGACGATCACGGCGGCCGCCCCCCACCAGGCAGGCCGCGGACGCACCGACCGGATCCTCCTCACCGTCGACGACCTGCGCCGCCAGGTGACCCAGGGCCGGGAGTCGAACCTCGTCCTCCTGCTCGTCGACGCGTCCGGCTCGATGGGTGCGCGCCAGCGCATGTCCGAGGTCAAGACAGCCGTCCTCAGCATCCTCGTCGACGCCTACCAGCGGCGCGACCGGGTTGGCGTCGTCACCTTCCGCGGCGCGCACGCCACCCTCGCGCTGCCACCGACGTCCTCGATCGAGACGGCCGCGAGGTGCCTCGCCAACCTGCCCCACGGCGGGCGCACCCCGCTCGCCGAGGGCCTGGTCACCGCGGCGCGGACACTCGAGCTGGAGAGGATCCGCGACCCACGCCGCCGCCCGCTCCTCGTCCTCGTCACCGACGGCCGCGCCACCAGCGGGCCCGACGCCCTGGCCCGGGCCCGCTGGGTCGCCGACCGGTGGAGCACCACCGGGGTCGACGCCGTCGTCGTCGACTGCGAGGTCGGCCGGTTCCGGATGGGGCTCGCGGGCGACCTCGCGCGCCGGATGGGTGCCGACCACCTGCCCCTCGGCGAGGTGGCCGCCGCCAGCCTGGTGTCCGTCATCCGCGAGAGGAGGGCCGCCTGATGGCGCAGGGACGTCCCCCGGTCACGGCCGCGGACGGGTTGACGACCCGGCAGCGCCGCGACACCCCCCTCGTCGTCGTCCACTGCGGCGCCGGCAAGGGCAAGTCGACCGCGGCGTTCGGCCTGGCGCTCAGGGGGTGGAGCCAGGGCTGGTCCATCGGGGTCTTCCAGTTCGTCAAGTCCGCGAAGTGGCGCATCGGCGAGCAAGCTGCCCTCGCTGCCCTCGACGAGGTCCACCGGGAGAGCGGACAGGGTGGTCCCATCGAGTGGCACAAGATGGGCGCTGGGTGGTCGTGGTCACGCCGCGCCGGCACCGAGGAGGACCACGCCGCCGCCGCACAGGAGGGCTGGGCGGAGATCAAGCGTCGCCTCAGCGCGCAGGCCCACCAGCTCTACGTCCTCGACGAGTTCACGTACCCCATGAAGTGGGGCTGGGTCGACGTCGACGACATCGTGTCGACGCTGCTCGAGCGGCCCGGCCACCAGCACGTCGTCGTCACCGGGCGCGACCCCGACCCGCGCCTGCTCGCGATCGCCGACGTCGCGACCGAGATGGTCAAGCTCGCCCACCCCTTCGACAGGGGGCAGAAGGGCCAGAAGGGCATCGAGTGGTGAAGGTCCCCCGCGTCGTCCTTGCCGCTCCCGCGTCCGGCCAGGGCAAGACGACCGTGGCCGTCGGCATCATGGCCGCGCTGGCGCGGAGCGGGTATGCCGTGTCCCCCGGCAAGGTGGGCCCGGACTACATCGACCCCGGCTACCACGCGCTCGCGACCGGCCGACCGGGCCGCAACCTCGACCCGTGGCTCACCTCCCCGGAGCTCGTCGTCCCACTCCTCCTGCACGGGTTCTGCTCCCCCGCGCCCGCCGACCTTGCCGTCGTCGAAGGGGTCATGGGCCTGTTCGACGGGCAGATCGGCACCGGCGGGTTCGCTTCCACGGCGCATGTCGCGAGCCTCACCCACTCTCCCGTCATCCTCGTGCTTGACATATCCTCGGCCGCCCGGACCGTCGCCGCGACGGTCCACGGGCTGCGGACCTTCGACCCCGACGTCGACGTCGTCGGAGTCGTCCTCAACAAGGCCGGCAGCCCGCGGCACGCCGACGAGGTCCGCCGCGCCATCGAGGCGGGCGGACTCCCCGTGCTCGGGGTCCTGCCCCGCGACGCCGGCGTGAGCGTACCGTCGCGCCACCTCGGTCTCGTACCGGCCGCCGAACGTGGCGACGCAGCCTCCGGGCTCGACCGGCTGGCCGAGCAGACGGGCACCCACATCGACCTCGCCCGGATCGTCGAGCTCGCCCGTGGCGCGCCCGACCTCGACGCCGAGCCGTGGGTTCCGCCGACCGTCGACCGGGCTGGCACCCGCCGCGTCGTCGCTGTGGCGGGAGGGCGCGCCTTCACGTTCCGCTACGCCGAGACCGACGAGCTGCTGCGCGCCGCCGGCTGCGAGCCGGTCGTCTTCGATCCCGCCGTGGACACGAGCCTCCCCGCCGGCACCTCGGGCCTCTACCTCGGCGGCGGTTTCCCCGAGTCGCATGCGCGCGCCCTCTCGGGCAACACGCGGCTGCTCGGCGAAATGGGGCAGGCCATCGCCTCGGGCATGCCGACCGTCGCCGAATGCGCCGGCCTGCTCTACCTCGCACACTCGCTCGACGGCCACGACCTCGTCGGTGCCGTGCCGGCGAGAGCAGCGATGCATCCACGACTGACCCTGCGCTACCGGACGGCGACACTGCCCGTCGACGGGATCCTCGGCCCGGCGGGCACCGCGGTGCACGCTCACGAGTTCCACCGCACCAGTACGGACCCGGTCGCGCACGCTCCCGGCGCGTGGAGCATCGACGGCGTACCCGACGGCTTCGCGCTCGATCCGGCCCACACAGGACGGCCCACCCTCCACGCGTCGTACCTCCACGTCCACTGGGCAGGGGCGCCGAGCCTCGCGACGTCGTTCGCGGACGCGGTCCACACCTTCGCGCCAGCCCCGGCGGGGGTGGGCGTGCTCCGCCAGCCCCCGCCTGGGCCGGCCGGGGTGGGCGCGCTCCGCCAGCCCCCTAGCGGGGCATCGGGTCAGCACCCCCTCGACCACCACGGCGACGCGGAGGTCCATCACGACGGCCGCCGACTCGTCGACCTGGCCGTCAACGTCCGGCTACCCGCGCCGCCCGACTGGCTCGCGGAGGTGATCCGGGCGACGACAGCGGACCTCGCGGCATACCCCGACGTCTCGGCCGCCCGCGCCGCGCTCGCCCGACGCCACCGGGTGAGCGAGGACATGGTGTTGCCGACGAGCGGCGGCGCCGAGGCCTTCACCCTTGTCGCGCGCTCTGTTGCAGGACGCCGCCCCCTCGTCGTGCACCCACAGTTCACCGAGGCCGAGTCGGCCCTGCGCCGGGCCGCCCGGGTCCCTGACCGGCACATCCTGCACCCGGGGACCGGGTTCGCTCTCGACCCGGCCACGCTCGACCCGAGAGCGGACCTCGTCCTGGTCGGCAACCCGACGAACCCAACGGGCGTCCTGCACCCGCGGTCCACGCTCGAGGCGTTGCGCGCCGCGCACCGGGTGCTCGTGGTCGACGAGGCGTTCGGCGACGCCGTCCCCGGCGAGGCGGAGAGCCTCATCGGACCGGAGATGACGGGGGTCCTCGTCCTCCGGTCGCTGACGAAGACGTGGGGCGTCGCCGGCCTTCGGGCCGGGTACGTGGTTGGCGACCCCGCTCTGGTGGCCATGCTCTGCGCCCAGCAGCCGCACTGGTCGGTGTCGACCCCGGCCGCCGCCGTCATGGTGGCGACCAGCTGCCCCAGCGCACTTCGCGAGGCCGACGCCGGGGCCCTCGAGGTCGCGGGGTGGCGGGCCCACCTTGCCCGGTCGCTCGAGAGCGTCGGCCTGCGCCCGGTACCCGGTGTCGCACCGTTCGTGCTCGTCGAGGTCGGTCCCGGTGTCCGGGAAGGGTTGCGGGACGCGGGGTATGCCGTCCGACGTGGCGACACCTTCCCCGGCCTGGACGCGAGCTGGGTCCGCATCGCCGTCCGCGACCCATGCACGACGGACGCCTTCATCCGGGCGCTCGCCCCGCTTCTCAGGTCGGGAGGGCGCCCCCGGACCGCGGCCCTGAGCAGCGGGCCGACCACTCAGCCGCGGAGCCTGACCGGCCGGGAGCTCACCCTGTGAGACTCGCCCTGCCCTCGGTGGGGGCCCGCGTCCTCGTCCGCGACCCCGGTGCTCGTATCGCCGAGACCGTCCACTCCCTCCTCGACCAAGGAGCTCGCGTCGACGTCCACGCCGACCCGTCGACCGTCGGCGGACCCCTCGCCGATCTCGCCGCTCGGCGGTTGGTCCGGCTCGTCGGCGCGCCCGACCTCACGGCATACGACGTCGTGGTGCGGGACCAGCGGCGCCGAGCAAGCTCCCGGGCGGCGGCGCCCAGGGGCACGGGGCGCGTCGTGCTCGTCGGAGGCGGTCCCGGGGACCCTGGGCTGCTCACTCTCTCGGGGCTGGCTGCGCTTCTCGAGGCCGACGTCGTCGTCTGCGACCGGCTCGCGCCGCTCGGTGTCCTCGACCGGCTCAGCGCGGACGTCGAGATCGTCCACGTCGGGAAGATCCCGCGGGGAGAGTCCACCGCCCAGGAGCAGATCAACTGCCTCCTCCTCGACCGTGCCCGCGCCGGGAAGGTCGTCGTCCGGCTCAAGGGCGGCGACAGCTTCGTCTTCGGCCGCGGCGGGGAGGAGTGGAACGCCTGCGTCGACGCGGGCATCCCCGTCACCGTGGTCCCCGGTGTGACGAGCTCGATCGCCGCACCGGCGCTCGCCGGCATCCCGGTGACCCACCGAGAGGTTACCCAGGGGTTCGTCGTCGTCTCGGGTCACGTCGCCCCGGACGACCCGCGCAGCGCCGTCGACTGGTCGGCCGTCGCCCGCGCCGGGATGACGGTCGTCGTCCTCATGGGCGTCGGGGCACTCGATGCCATCGCCACGTGTCTTGTCGGGCACGGGATGGCGCCCACGACACCGGCCGCGTCCATCGCCGATGCCGGACTGCCGAGCCAGCGGGTGGTGCGCGCCGACGTGGCGAGCATCGCCGAGGCGATCCGGGCACACGACCTGCGGCCACCGGCCGTCACCGTCATCGGACCAGCCGTCGCTGCCCTGCACGAGCCAGCGGTCCAGGTCCGCTCGCCGTCCCCGGAGAGATGAGCGTGCTCGACGTCTGGACCGGCCTGCGCCTTGCCGTCGGGACTCTCACCATCGTCCCCATGGGCTCGCTCCCGACCGTCACCCGAGCGATGGCACGGTGGGCCATGCTGCTCGCGCCCGTCGCTGCGCTGCCGCTTGGCCTGCTGGGCGGCGCCGTTGCCTTTCTCGGAGCAACGGTGCACCTGCCGCCCCTCGTCACGGCGGCCCTTGTGTGCGTGGCGCTCGGATGGGGGACCCGGGCCATGCACTGGGACGGCCTCGCCGACACCGCTGACGGTCTTGCCGCGGGGTGGGACCGGGAGCAGGCGCTGTCCGTCATGCGCCGCGGTGACGCCGGGCCGGTCGCCGTGGGGACTCTCGTCCTCGTCCTCGTCCTCGAGGTCGCCGGGCTGGCGGCGGTCGTCAGCCGCCCGTGGGGCTGGCTGCTCGTCGGCACCGTCGTCGTGGCCGCTCGAGCGGCCTGCTCGGCCACCTCCTCCCGGCGGGTGCCCGCGGCCCGTGAGGACGGGCTCGGCGCCATGGTCGCCGGGAGCGTCCCCACGGTCGGGACGGTGGCGTCGGGGGTCCTCGTGGCGGCACTCCTCGTCGCCGGTGGTCGACCGCTCGGCGTCCCGTGGTGGCTCGGGGTCATTGCTGCGGTGGTCGGGCTCGGTGCCGTCACACTCCTTGTCCGCAGGTGCCGGCGCGTCCTCGGCGGCGTGACCGGAGACGTCATGGGCGCCGGCATCGAAGTGGCCCTGTGCGCAATGGTCGTCGTTCTCTCCCAAGGGGTGGCCGGATGAGGACCCTGGTCCTGGGCGGCATACGCTCCGGCAAGTCCGCCGTCGCCGAGGCGACGGCCCGACGGGCCGGGGGCACCACGCCGGTCACGTACGTCGCGACCGGCCCTGACGGCGCCGACGCCGAGTGGGTGCTCCGCGTCGCGGCCCACCGGGCGCGGCGCCCGCCCGACTGGTGCACCATCGAGACCACCGACCTGGCGGGAGCCCTCGCCGCCGTGGCCGGACCGGTGATCGTCGACTGCCTCGGGACCTGGCTCACGGCACGTCTCGACGCCCTCGAAGCCTGGCGGGCCCCTCAGCAGACCTGGCAGGACGAGCTGGACCGGGACGTGACGGCACTCACCGACGCGGTCCGCGGCTTCACGCACGAGGTCGTCCTCGTGTCGAGTGAAGTGGGCCTGACCCTCGTCCCGGAGAACCGGGCAGGTCGTCTCTTCGCCGACTGGCTGGGGCTGACCAACCAGCGCGTGGCGAGCGCGTGCGACATCGTCCATCTCGTCGTGGCCGGGCAGGTGCTCACGGTGAAGCAGCCGTGAGAATCGACGAGGTCACCGCTGGCCTGGTGCTCGGGTATGCCGCCGACCTGCTCCTCGGGGACCCCGGGCGCTGGCATCCGGTCGCCGGCTTCGGGCGGCTGGCCACAAGCCTGGAAACCCGCACGTACGCGCCCCGACGCTCGAATGGGGTCCTCCACGAGACCGTGCTCGTCGGCGGCGCGCTGCTCACCGGTGTCGCGTTGGCGCGACTTCGACCGCCGTGGGGCCTGCCTGTCGTCTCCGTCGTGACCTGGGCCGTCCTCGGCGGCCGCTCCCTGACACGGGAGGCGGACGCGGTCGACCGACTCCTCTGCCTGGGCGACATCGCGGGCGCCCGACGCCGCATCCGCAACCTGGTCGGGCGTGACCCGTCCAGCCTTGACGCTGACGAACTCGCCCGCGCCTGCGTGGAGTCCGTCGCGGAGAACGGCGCCGACGCGGTCATCAGCCCGCTCTTCTGGGGTGCCGTCGCCGGGATACCCGGACTCCTCGGGTACCGCGCGATCAACACCCTCGATGCCATGGCCGGCCACCGCACCACCCGGTACCGCGAGTTCGGCTGGGCCGCTGCGCGCCTCGACGACGCAGCGAACTGGGTCCCCGCGCGGCTCACCGTGGCCGCTACTGCGCTCGCCACCGGCTCGTTGCGCCGTGCGCGCGATGTGCATGCCGTCGTCCGGCGCGACGCCCCCTCTCACCCGAGCCCCAACGCCGGCCCGGTCGAGGCGGCCTTCGCCGCGGCGCTCGGAAGGCGGCTCGGTGGCTCCAACCGGTACGACGGCATCAGCGAGGACCGTGGCCATCTCGGCCACGGTCCCCCCGTCAACCGTCTTGACATCGAGCGTGCGGCCGCATTGCATCGCAGGGTCGGCGTGGTCGCGCTCGTGAGCCTCGTCAGCGGGCGGCTACTGGTATGCGCAGGATGTCGAGGCAGGCCTCGACGGTGGTGACCTCGGTCGCCCCGGCCCGACCCGACGGACGGGCAAGGACGACGACCGGGACCCCGAGTGCGGCT
>JBPCOG010000322.1:0-6265 GCA_051000455.1 Lapillicoccus sp.
TCCCGCGAACCCGGGGACCGCGTCGGACCCAGCAGCCAACACTAGGCAAGGAGTACTCACGTGGCACGCGTGAAGCGGGCGGTCAACGCCCAGAAGAAGCGCCGGGTAACCCTCGAGCGCGCCAGCGGCTACCGGGGACAGCGTTCCCGCCTCTACCGCAAGGCCAAGGAGCAGGTGACCCACTCGCTGGGGTACGCCTACCGCGACCGCCGAGCCCGCAAGGGCGACTTCCGTCGCCTCTGGATCCAGCGCATCAACGCCGGCGCCCGTGCCAACGGCATGACCTACAACCGGTTCATCCAGGGCCTTAAGATCGCCGGAGTGGAGGTCGACCGCAAGATCCTCGCGGACCTCGCCGTCACCGACGAGGTCGCCTTCACGGCGCTCGTCGAGCTCGCCAGGGCCAACGTCCCGGCAGCGGCGGCCGGTGACGAGGACACCGCAGCCTGACGCCGGCGCCCGGGTCGGCGCACCGACCGCCGCCGTCGCTGCGGGCCTGCCCGCGGCTGCGGGCGCCCGCCGGGATGCCCCCGGCAGGGGGATCCTGACCAACGCCGCCTCCGAGCGGGTGCGGTCGGTTCGTGCGCTCGCCCAGCGCCGGGTGCGGGCGCGGCAGGGCCTCTTCCTCGCCGAGGGACCACCCGCGGTGCGCGAGGCGCTCAGGCACCGACCCGACGCCGTGCGTGACCTGTACCTCACCACGGAGGCGGCCACGCGGCATACCGGGATCGTCGTCGCCGCGGCCGAGGCGGCGGTGCGCGTCCACCAGGTGAGCGCCGAGGTCCTCGGGGCCATGTGCGACACGGACACCCCCCAGGGACTCCTCGCGGTATGCCGGGTGCTCACCACCGACCTCGCGACCGTGCTCGCGTCGCGGCCCCGGCTGCTGTGCGTGCTGACCAACGTGCGCGACCCGGGCAACGCCGGGACGGTGGTCCGCGCGGCGGACGCCGCCGGCGCCGACGCGGTCATCCTCAGCGACTCGAGCGTCGATGTCTGGGGACCGAAGGTGGTCCGTTCGAGCGCGGGGTCGCTGTTCCACCTCCCCGTCGTCACCGGAGTGCCCGTCGAGGACATCCTCGGACAGGTGCGGGCCGCTGGGCTGGCGCTGCTGGCGGCCGACGGGGCGGCCACCCAGCTGCTGAGTGACACGGACCTCGACCGTCCGCACGCGTGGGTGATGGGCAACGAGGCACGGGGGATCGACCCGGCGGTGCGCGCGCGATGCGACGAGAGCGTGCGGGTGCCGATCCACGGCCGGGCCGAGTCCCTCAACCTGGCGATGGCCGCAACGCTGTGCCTCTACGCCTCCGCGCAGGTGCGGACCGGACGGGCCTGAGTGCACCGCGCCCGTCCCGTCGCTAGTGTCGGCACATGAGTGACCCGGCGCCTCGCCGCGTCGACCTCTCGGACGTCCCCACCGGGGTCCTCGACATGTCCGAGCTGCTCCCCGACGGCCTGCTGGTCGTGGACGGCTCGGCCATGGTCCGGTTCGCGAACCGCCGGGCCGGGGAGATCCTCGGCCTTGACCAGCGCACCCTCGTCGGCCGGCCGGTGCGCGAGGCGCTGCCGCTGCGGGACGGCGACGGACGCTCCTGGTGGGACCTGACCGACCCCTGGAACGGGCTGCACACCCGCAAGGGGCACCGCGAGAAGCTCCTGCTGACCGCCGCCGACGTGCAGGTCCTCCTGACGGCGAACTACATCCGGCCGGCGCGGGGCAAGCCGGTCCAGCGGGTCATCATGGCGCTGCGGGACGCGCTCGCTCGCCAGCGCGCGGAGCAGGACCACGCCGCGCTGATCTCGACCGTGGCCCACGAGCTGCGCTCGCCGCTGACCTCCGTGAAGGGGTTCTCCTCGACGCTGCTGCGGCGTTGGGACCGCTTCACCGACGACCAGAAACGCCTGATGATCGAGACCATCGAGGCGGACGCCGACCGGGTGACGAGGCTGATCACGGAGCTGCTCGACGTCTCGCGGATCGACGCAGGTCGCCTCACGCTGCGCACCCAGCCCGTCGACATCCCGGCCGCCATCGAGCGGCACATCGGCCGGTTCGAGGCCGGCGGCACCCCCCGGGACCGGTTCCTCGTCGACGTGGGCACCCGGCTGCCGGAGGTGTGGGCCGACCCTGACCGGCTCGACCAGATCCTCAGCAACCTGCTCGAGAACGCCGTCCGCCACGGTTCCGGGACGGTCACGCTGACGGTAGTGGCGGGGCCCGACGGGGCGACGCGCGCCGACCCGGCGGGACACGGGCCGGCCGTCCTCGTCTCGGTCGCCGACGAGGGGGCGGGGATCCCCGAGCAGAACTACTCGCTGGTCTTCTCCCGCTTCTGGCACGGCACCGAGCGCGGCAGCACCGGCCTCGGCCTCTACGTCGTCCGGGGCCTCGTCGAGGCGCACGGTGGCTCGATCACCGTCGGCCGCGCGCGGGCGGGCGGCGCGGAGTTCCGGTTCACGCTGCCCTCGGGACCACCCGAGCACCTGAGGTAGCCGCGGGGCGCCGAGCTCCCCCGCGCGGCGGGCGAGCCGCTGCGGACGGCATACCGGTGCGGGCCTCCGGCTGCCGGGCCGCGCCCCGCCGTCGCCTAGACTCTGCAACGCCGCGCGGGCCCCCGCCCTGCGGACCGAGGCACCGCAGACCCGCGCCGACCGACCTGGCGCGTGCCGCGACCGAATGTGAAAGCGATGTCTGGACCCAACAAGCAGTACGACCCCGTGGCGGTCGCCGCGCTGGACGCCGCAGAGGTCGACGCGGCGGTCGACGCGGCGGTCGACGCGCTCGCCGCCGCCGCGACCCTGGCAGAGCTCAAGGCAGCGCGCCTGGCCCACCAGGGCGAGCGGAGCCGGTTGGCGCTGGCGAACCGCGAGATCGGCGCCCTCCCCCCGAGCGCGAGGGCCGAGGCCGGCAAGCGGGTCGGTGCCGCGCGCGCGGAGGTGGCCCGGGCGGTCGCGGCCCGCGAGGCGGAGCTCGAGGCCGAGCGTGACCGGCGCATCCTCGTCGAGGAGGCGGTCGACGTGACGATGCCGGTCGGGCGCCGCCCGCCCGGCGCCCGGCACCCCCTGGAGCTGACCTCCGAACGGCTCATGGACGCCTTCGTCGGGATGGGCTGGGAGGTCGTCGAGGGACCCGAGGTCGAGTCGGAGTGGATGAACTTCGACGCGCTGAACCTCGGGCGGGACCACCCGGCGAGGCAGATGCAGGACACCTTCTTCGTCGACCCCCCCGACGGCGGGCTCGTGCTGCGGACGCAGACCTCACCGGTCCAGATCCGCACCATGCTCGAACGGGAGCCGCCGCTCTACGTCGTGTGCCCCGGCAAGGTGTTCCGCACCGACGACCTCGACGCGACGCACACCCCGGTGTTCCACCAGATCGAGGCGCTGGCCGTCGACAGGGGGCTGACGATGGCCCACCTCCGGGGGACGCTCGACCACTTCGTCCGCGTGATGTTCGGCGCGGGCACCCGCACCCGCGTGCGCGCCTCGTACTTCCCGTTCACCGAGCCGAGCATGGAGACCGACTTCGAGTGCTTCGCCTGCCACGGCCGCAGCACCGCGGCCGCGCCCTGCCGGACGTGCGGCGGCTCCGGGTGGATCGAGCTCGGCGGCTCGGGCATGGTCAACCGCAAGGTCCTCACCGCCTGCGGGGTCGACCCGGACGTCTACACCGGGTTCGCCTTCGGCCTCGGCATCGAACGGGCGTTGCAGCTGCGCCACGGGGTGACCGACATGCGCGACATCGTCGAGGGCGACATCCGCTTCTCCCTCCAGTTCGGGATGGGGGTCTGAGGTGCGGGTCCCGCTGTCCTGGCTGCGCGAGTACGTCGACCTCGAGCCCGGTGCCCGCGGACGGGACGTCGCCGCCTCCCTCGTCTCGGTCGGGCTCGAGGAGGAGGACCTGCTCGGCGGCGACATCACCGGCCCCCTTGTCGTCGGCCGGGTGCTCGGGTTCACCGACGAGCCGCAGAAGAACGGCCGGACGGTCCGCTGGTGCCGGGTCGACGTCGGCGACCACGGCCAGGGGGTGACCGACGGGCGCGCGCAGGAGATCGTCTGCGGTGCCGACAACTTCAGCGTCGGTGACCTCGTCGTCGTCGTGCTCCCCGGTGCCGTGCTCCCGGGAGGGGTCGCCATCTCGGCTCGCCGGACCTACGGGCACGTGTCCAACGGCATGATCTGCGCCGAGGACGAGCTCGGCCTCGGCCACGACCACAGCGGCATCATCGTGCTGGCGGACCACCTCGGCGCCGGCGCGCTGGCAGGGGTCCAGCCCGGCGACGACGCGATCGCGCTGCTCGGCCTCGACGACGAGATCGTGGAGGTCAACGTCACCCCCGACCGGGGCTACTGCTTCGCGGTGCGCGGCATCGCCCGGGAGTACTGGCACGCCACCGGCAGCGCGCCAGGGCGGTACCGCGACCCGGCGCAGCTTCCGACCCCCGCGCCGAACGGGCACGGGTATGCCGTGCGGCTGGCCGACGAGGCCCCCCTGGACGGGAGGCCCGGGTGCGACCGCTACGTCGCCCGCGTGGTCCGGGGCGTCGACCCGACGCGGGCGTCCCCGGAGTGGATGAGGCGCCGGCTGACCCAGATGGGGATGCGCCCCATCTCGCTGGCGGTCGACGTGACCAACCTCGTCATGCTGGCCCTCGGGCAGCCCCTTCACGCCTTCGACGCGACCTCGTTGAGCGGCCCGATCGTCGTGCGTCGCGCCAGTCCGGGGGAGCAGCTGACCACCCTCGACGGCGTCGACCGGACCCTGGACCAAGAGGACCTGCTCATCACCGACGGTGGGGACGTGCCGCTGGCCATCGCCGGCGTCATGGGCGGGGGGACCTCCGAGGTCACCAGCACGACGGCCGACGTCCTCATCGAGTCGGCCCACTTCGACCCGGTCTCGGTCGCCCGGTCCTCGCGCCGGCACCGGCTGGTGACCGAGGCGTCGAAGCGGTTCGAGCGCGGCGTGGACCCGGCGGTCACCGCGGTCGCCGCGCAGCTGGCCGTCGACCTGCTCGTCGAGCACGGCGGGGGGAGCGCCGACGGGGGAGTGACCGACGTCAACCACACCGAAGCACGCCGGCCCACGAGCATCGACCTCACCGGCCCGTCGCGTCTCGTCGGCGTCGACTACCCGCCGGAGCGGGTCGTCGAGATCCTTCGCCAGCTCGGCTGCGCGGTCGAGCCGGGACCCGACGGTCCGCCCGCCGGGCACATCGTCAGGGTGACACCGCCGAGCTGGCGCCCCGACCTCGTCGACGGCCCCGACTTCGCGGAGGAGGTCGCCCGGATCGACGGTTACGAGAAGATCCCCTCGACCCTGCCCACTCCGACGGAGGGGCGCGGCCTGACCCACGGGCAGAAGGTCCGCCGGACCGTCGCCAACGCGGTGGCCGGGCGAGGCTACGTCGAGGTGCTGACCTACCCCTTCGTGTCCGAGTCCCTGGCGGACACCCTGGGCCTGTCCCGCGACGACGACCGGCGGAACGCGGTCCGGGTGGCCAACCCCCTGTCCGACGAGGCGCCGCTGATGCGGACCTCGGTCCTCCCGACGTTGCTGGAGGCGGTGCGGCGCAACGTCTCCCGCGGCCAGAAGGACGTCGCCCTCTTCGAACTCGGGCTGGTCACCCGACCGGGGCGCGACACCACCCACACCGCGCCCGTCCCGGGGGTGGCCCACCGACCCGACGAGGAGACGATCGCGTCGATCCTCGCCGCCGTCCCCCCGCAGCCGCGCCGGCTCGCGCTCGTCCAGTGCGGTGACGCGGAGCGCTCCGGGTGGTGGGGTGGCGGGCTTCCGGTCAGCTGTTCGGACGTCCTCGAGACGGTGCGCGCCGTGGCGTCGGCGCTCGCCGTCGAGGTCCGGGTCCGCCGGGACCGCGACCACCCACCGTGGCACCCTGGCCGCTGCGCCCGGCTGGAGCTGGCCGATGGGACCCTCGTCGGGCACGCCGGGGAGCTGCATCCGAAGGTGCTGGCGGCCCTCGGTCTGCCGGCCCGCGCCTGTGCCGCCGAGCTCGACGTCGACGTGCTCACCCACGCCAGCGACCGCACCGTGCAGCTGCGACCGTTCTCGGTCCACCCGGTGGCGCACACCGACGTCGCGCTCACCGTGGCCGAGGACGTCACGGCGGCCGAGCTGGAGGCCGCCCTGCGGGACGGGGCCGGGCCGGACCTCGAGGCGCTCGCGCTGTTCGACCTCTATCGCGGGGGCCAGCTGCCCGAGGGCAGCAAGTCGCTGGCCTACCGGCTCACCTTCCGG
>JBPCOG010000084.1:0-5387 GCA_051000455.1 Lapillicoccus sp.
CCCGTGGCCTCCGCCCCGCACTGCGATCTCGACGTCGTTCTCGCGGGCCCAGAGCATGGCGGTGACTACGTCGCGCGTGTCCCCGCAAAACGCGATCAAGCCGGGCCTCTTGTCAATCGCCCCGTTCCAGATCTTGCGAGCGTTCTCATAGCCATCGTCCGAGGGACGAAGCAGCGGCCCGCCCAGCGCCTTCCGCAGTCGTTCGATCATCGATCCTCCACTCGCTCCGCCAGGGTCGCTACTTGCCTTGTCCCAGAATCCGCGCACGCGACCGATGCCTCAAGTCCAGCATCTGGACTTCCGACTGGGTCTCGTTTATCGGATGCTTGAGGTCATGGATCGCTTTGCGGGACCAGGGTCACCCCGACCTCCATGGAGGAGACCTGCTGGACTGCGAGCGCAACCTGGTGGCCTCTCTCGTCGAGCACGAACCAGCAGCCGTTGAATGGGGGCCACGGCCTCGCGAATCGCCCTGTCACACGCCGGGAGGTCGTCCGACCGCCACTGCACCGCCTGCAAGAGCCGAGCTTGGCCAGCACCGCATGCACCTCGCACCTGCAACCGGAGCGGAGCGCGACCAGCTTGGCCCGGTGGCGCACCAGCTCACGCAGCTCCCGTGTGGCAGGCTGCGCTATCCACGCCTCGGGCAACCGGCATATCCGCCCGTCATACTCAGACATCAGGGTCCTCCTCGAACCCCGACGAGGAGAGCTGGACCCAAGAGCAACGGCCCCGTCGAACGGCGTCGCGACGCTGGTCACGTCCCCGCGCCTGGTGTCGCCCTCTCAGCGCTGGCTCGCGTCGCTGACCTCGCCGACGATCTCCTCGAGGACGTCCTCGAGGAAGACGACGCCACTGACGGTCCCGTCGGTGCCGACGATCCGCGCCAGATGTGCGCCGGTGCGCTGCATCGTCGCGAGGACGTCCTCCACCTCGTCCTGCGGCGAGACGGTCGCCAGCCGCCGCACCCGCTCACGCGGGACCGGCAGCTCGTGCCGCTCGTCGTCGGCATAGAGGATGTCCTTGAGGTGCAGGTACCCCGCGACCTCCCCGTCGCCGTCCCGGACCGGGTACCGGGAGAAGCCCTTCGTGGCCACCAGGCGCTCGATGTCGGCCGGGGTGGCCCCCAGCTGCACCGTCGTCAGGCGCTCGAGGGGGACCGCGACCTCGCAGGCGAGCTTGTCGCTGAACTCGAGGGCGTTGCGCACGAGTCCCTGCCGCTCCTCCTCGAGCAGGCCCTCTCGGTGGCTCTCCGCGACGATGTGGGCGACCTCCTGCGCCGTGAACGCCGACGCGATCTCGTTCCGCGGCTCGATCCCGAGCACGCGCACCAGCCCCTTGGCCACCCACTCCATCACCCGGACGACGGGGCGCAGCGCCCGAGCGACGGAGAGCAGCGCCGGCACGAGGAACAGCGCCGCCCGGTCGGGGCCGGCCAGCGCGAGGTTCTTGGGCACCATCTCGCCGACGACGACGTGCAGGTAGACGACGACGAGCAGGGCGAGCGCGAGCGCCGCTGCATCCGCCCACCCGCCGGGCAGGCCGATCTGCGCGAAGACCGGCTGGATCATCTCGTGCAGCGCGGCCTCGGCGAGCGCGCCGAGTCCCACCGAGCAGACGGTGATGCCGAGCTGTGCCGTGGCCAGCATCGAGCCCATCTGCTCGAGTGCCTTCAGGCACATCAGGGCGCGTCGGCTGCCGCCGGCGGCGAGCGGCTCGAGCGAGGACCGACGGGAGGCCATCGCCGCGAACTCGGCCCCGACGAAGAAGGCGTTGCCCAGCAGGAGGAACACCGAGATCCACAGGGCGAGAGCGTGGTTCATGCTGGTTGCCCCCGCTCCGGTGCTGGGGCGGACGTCGGCGCCGCCGCCGGGCGCGGGGCCGTCGCCTCGGGCGGGGTCGCCGCCGAAGCCGCCTCGTCCGGCCCGACCGGCGCCGGCACGAAGCGGATCCGGTCCACCCGTCGCCGGTTCATCCGGGTCACCCGCAGCGTCCAGCTGCGCAACCGCACCTCGTCGCCCACCTCCGGGACCCGGCCCAGGGCGGCCATCACGAAGCCCCCGGTGGTCTCGTAGGCGGGGCCGTCCGGCACGACCGCGCCAACCCGGTCGCGGACCTCGTCGGGGCGCCACATACCGGGCACGGACCACGACCCGTCGGCCAGCTGCTGGCCGTGGCTGGCCGAGCGGTCGTGCTCGTCGCTGACCTCCCCGACGATCTCCTCGACGACGTCCTCGAGCGTGACGACGCCGGAGGTGCCTCCGTACTCGTCGACGACGATGGCCAGCTGCAGCCCGGCAGCGCGCAGCTGCAGCAGCAGCGGGTCGAGGCGGATCGTCTCCGGCACGAGCATCCGGGCGACCATCAGGGCCGACACCGGGACCTCGACCCGCCGTTCGTGCGGCACGGCGATAGCCGCCTTGACGTGCACGATCCCGTCGATGTCGTCCCAGTCGGCGCCGACGACCGGGAACCGCGAGTGACCCGTGCGGCGGGCCATCTGGACGACGTCCTCCGCCGTTGCCGTCCGCTCGACGGCGGTGCACCGCACCCGGGGGGTCATCACGTCGGCGGCCGTGCGGTCCCCGAAGTCGAGCGAACGGGTCAGCATCCGCGCCGTGGTCTTGTCGAGCGTGCCCACCTCGGCCGACCGCCGGACGAGACTGACCAGCTCCTGGGGGGTCCGGGCACCGGACAGCTCCTCCTGCGGGGTGATCCCCCAGGACCTCAGGACAGCGTTTGCCGAGCCGTTGAGGAGCACGACCAGCGGTCGGACGGCCATCGCGAAGACGCGCACCGGCAGGGCGACGACCTTGGCCGTCGGGAGCGGGGCAGAGATGCCGAGGAACTGCGGCAACAGCTCACCGAAGATCATCGAGAACACGGTCACGAGCAGCAGGGCGAGACCCCCCGCCGCCACGTCCGTCGCGCTGTCCGGGAGGGGCAGGGCCCGCAGCGGTGTCTCGAGGATGGCCCCGACCGAGGGTTGCGCGAGGTAGCCGACGACGAGCGTCGTCAGGGTGATGCCCACCTGGGCGGCGGAGAGCTGGCTCGACAGCTGCCGCAGCGACCGCAGCACGACCCGGGCCCGGGCGTCGCCGCCGTCCACCGCCCGCTGGACGGTCGGCCGGTCGAGGGCGACGAGGGAGAACTCGGCGGCCACGAAGAGGGCGGTACCCGCCGTTAGGACGACCGCGGCGAGCACCAGCAACCATTCGGCCATAGTGGCTCCATCCTACGGACGGTCAGCACGCCAGGCCGGCATGGCGGCGGCGCAGCGGTATGCCGTGCCAGGGCGGCAGCGACGCCCGCCCTCATGCGCCGGGGGGTGCTTTGATGGGGGTCATGCCTGAGCACGGGGGACCGGGCGCGCCCACCGCCGGAGGCCGGCTGGAGGTCCGCGGGCTGACCAAGCGGTTCGGCTCCCTGACCGCCGTCGACGGGCTGGACTTCTCGGTGGAGCCGGGACGGATCGCCGGCTTCCTCGGGCCCAACGGCGCCGGCAAGACGACCACACTGCGCATCCTGCTCGGGCTGGTCCGTCCGACGGCGGGAGTCGCGACGATCGGCGCTCAGCGCTACCACGACATCGCCGAGCCGATGAGGGCGGTCGGCGCCGCGCTCGAGGCTGCGAACTTCCACCCCGGCCGCAGCGGCCGGGACCACCTGCTCGTGCTCGCCGACACCGCCGGCGTCCAGCCGAGGCGGGTCGACGAGCTGCTCGAGCTCACCGGCATCCAGGCCGCGGCCCGCCAGCGGGCCGGCGGCTACTCCATGGGGATGCGCCAGCGGCTGGGCCTGGCGGCCGCGCTGCTGGCCGACCCGGGCGTGCTCATCCTCGACGAGCCGGCCAACGGCCTCGACCCGGAGGGCATCCGCTGGCTGCGCGAGTTCCTGCGGCACCTCAGCGCGCAGGGCAAGACGATCCTCGTGTCGAGCCACCTGCTCCAGGAGGTGGAGATGACCGCGGACGACGTCGTCATCATCGCCAACGGGCGGCTCGTCAAGCAGGGCTCGATGGACGAGCTGCGGGGGGAGAAGTCGGTGCTCGTGCGCACCACGCAGCCGGAGGAGCTCGCCAGGGCCCTGCTCGCGGCGGGAATGGAGTCCACCCTCGACGGACCCGGGGTGCTGTCGGTCCGGACCGGCGACCTCGTCCGGGTGGGCGACACCGCGCTGCGGGCCGGCCTCCCGGTCCACGAGCTGAGGCCGCTGGCCACGGACCTCGAGGCGCTGTTCTTCGCCCTCACCGACCTGCCCGAGAACCGCAACCGTAACCTCGGCCTGGACCGGGGGAGGGACGGCTGAGATGAGGGGCGCGGTCAGGTCGGAGCTGCGCAAGTTCTTCACGACCCGCATGTGGTGGGGCATGGCGATCGCGGTCCTGCTCGCGGGGGCCACCTTCGCGGCGCTCATCGGGCTGCTGCTGACGAGCGGGACAGCCGGCCCCAACGGCCAGCCCGCGCCCACGCCGAGCCCGGCGCAGCTCGCCGGGCAGGTCTACACCGGGGGCCTGTCCGTCTCCTACCTGCTGACCCTGGCGATCGGGATCATGACGATCGGCGCCGAGTACCGCCACCGGACCATCACGAGCACGTTCCTCGCGACCCCCAGACGGGTTCGGGTGATGGCGGCCAAGGTCGTTGCGCTCCTCGGGATCGGCGTCTTCTACGGCGTGGTCTCCCTCGTCGGCTCGGTCGGGGTCGGCGCCGTCGTCCTGTCGGCCAAGGGCCACGCCGCGTTCCCCGACAGCACGCTCTGGCGCACCCTCGCGCTGAGCCTGCTCGTCCTCGGCCTGTGGGCCCTCATCGGGCTCGGCGCCGGCATCCTCATCCCCAACCAGGTCGCAGCGCTGCTCATCACGGTCGGCGTCGCGTGGATCGTCGAGCCGATCCTCGGCTCGCTCATCGCCATCCCCGACTGGGGCCGCAGCATCGCACCGTACTTCCCGAGCAACGCGACCCAGGCGATGGTCGGCGGGAGCGCCTTCGCCGACCAGACCCACCTGCTGAGCTGGTGGGGGGGCGCCCTCGTGCTGGCCGGGTATGCCGCGGTGATGGCAGGTGTCGGCTCGTGGCTGACCGTCCGACGGGATATCACCTGAGCCCTGCGCGGGTCACCGTCTCGTGACTGGTGGAACCCACGCGCGGGGACCCACGGGGATAGGCTGGGGTCCTGCCCGAACGCGCTGGCGTGGCAAGCGTCAGCGACCTCGTCACTGTCGACGTCAACGAAAGAGGCGCATCCGCCGTGCCAGACCAGGCCCCCACCGACAACCCCATGGCGGCCTTCGGGCCGAACGAGTGGCTGGTGGACGAGCTGTACCACCGCTACCTCGCCGACAAGAGCACTGTCGACCAGGCCTGGTGGGAGTTCTTCGCGGACTA
>JBPCOG010000299.1:0-1416 GCA_051000455.1 Lapillicoccus sp.
TCATGGCGCCCTCCACCGCCGTGCCGCAGGCCTCGCCCTCGCCCTGCCGGTAGTGCCCGTCGCCGATCGAGAACATCGCCCCCTCGACGTTGACGCCGAGGAAGACGGTGGCGCCGGCACGCATCTGCGGGGTGTCCATGTTGCCGCCGAAGCGGTCGGGGACCAACGAGGAGCGGACCTCGTTGCCCGCGGGGGCCACGCCGACGGTGCCGAGCATTGGCTCGACCGGCAGCTCGATCCGGTGGTCGCTGTGCCGGGCGGCGAAGGTCACGGTGTTGCGGGCCCGGTCCAGCTCGTAGATCCACGTCGTGTCCGGCAGCGCGTCCTGGAGGCTGACGCTCCGGTCGGTGCTCGTCAGGCCACCGAAGAACGGGATCGCTGCGGAGGCGCCCCAGTCCCGCGCAGGCTCCAGCGCCACGAGGTGCAGCACCAGGGTGTCCCCGGGCTCGGCTCCCTCGACGTGGAAGGGGCCGGTCTGCGGGTTGACGAACCGCAGGTCCACCTTGGCCGCGGAAAGGTCGTCGACACTGCGCAGCGCGCCCCCGAACGCGTCGTCGGACCAGAGCCGCAGGGCATCCCCGGGCCTGACCCGGAAGGCCGCGGCCGCGCCACCGAAGGTGTAGGCGTACTCCTCGCGGCTGGGCGTGTAGTCCCGGACGTCCATCCGGTCAAGGTACCTCAGGCCGGCCGGAGGTGGACCTGTCCGGGGCGGAGGTCGGCGACCCTCGTGACGCCCAGCAGCGCCATGGTGGCTTCGATCTCGGCCGCGACGATCTCGGCCGCCCGCTGCACCCCTGCCTCGCCGCCGGCCATCAGCCCGTAGAGGTACAGCCGGCCGACGAGGACAGCGCGGGCACCGAGGGCGACCGCGGCGACGACGTCGGCACCGCCGAGGACTCCCCCGTCGAGGTAGACCTCCGCGCGCTCCCCGACCGCGTCCACGACCTCGGGCAGCCGTTCCAGCGGGGTGGGCGCCCGGTCGAGCTGGCGCCCACCGTGGTTGGACACGATGACCGCGTCGGCGCCGGCGTCGACGACCAGGCGGGCGTCCGCGGCGGTCGCGATCCCCTTGACAAGCAACGGGCCGGCCCAGGCGCGACGCAGCCACGCGAGGTCCTCCATGGTGGCGGCCGGATCGAACATCCTCGCCGTGAGCTCGGCGACGGTGCCGTCGAAGCGGTTGAGTGACGCGAACTCCAGCGCCTCGGTGGTCAGCAGGTCGAACCACCACCGGGGGTGCGTGGCGCCCTCGGCGAGCGTGCGCAGGGTCAGCGTGGGGGGCACGGTCAACCCGTTGCGCACATCGCGTCGGCGCGCCCCGGCGACCGGCGTGTCGACGGTGAGGACGAGTGCCTCGTAGCCCTCCGAGGCGGCGCGGTGGACGAAGTCGCGGCTGGCGGCGCGGTCGCGCCACAG
>JBPCOG010000152.1:0-1667 GCA_051000455.1 Lapillicoccus sp.
CCCACCACCCGGGACGGGCGGCTGGTGGCGACGGCGATCTCGGTCACCGGCAGCGACGAGGTGTTCGTCGCGATGATCGCGTCGTCGCCGACGATCGTGTCGACCCGGGCGAGGACGTCCTTCTTGAGCTGGAGGTGCTCGGGCACCGCCTCCACGACGAGCTGGCAGCCCTCGAGGTCGGTCATCTCGGAGGTGAACGTCACCCGGTCGTGCAGGGCGCGCTCCCCCTCGGGAGTCAGCTTCCCGCGGGACACCGCTCGCGCCGTCGAGTGCTCCAACACGGCCCGGCCCCTGGCCACGCCCTCCTCGGACACCTCGACCGCCACCACCTCGATGCCGTTGCGCGCGAACACCTCGACGATGCCGGCGCCCATGGTGCCGAGTCCGATGACGCCCACCCTGCTGATGTCACGAGCCATGCCAGCGAGTCTGTCAGACCGGGTCCGGTCTCCGGCCCGCGTCGCTGCGGGCGCCGCCGGCAGGCACGGCGGTGGTGGGACGCTGTCCCCCGTGATCCTCGGCCTGCTCGGTGCACTGTCCGCCGCGGTCTGCTACGGCGCCGCGACCGTCCTGCAGGCGGTCGGTGTCCGGCGCCTCGCCGACGCGCCGCCCTCGCTGGGCCTGCTCGCCAGGGCATGGGCAGGACGCCTGTATGCCGTCGGCCTGGCCCTCGACGGGCTCGGCTTCGCGGCCTCGGTCCTCGCGCTGCGTTCCCTTCCGCTCTTCGTGGTCCAGTCGGCGGTCGCCTCGGGTCTCGCCGTCACCGCCGTGCTCGGGGTGTGGGTGCTGCGGGCCCGACTCTCCGGGCGTGAGATCGTCGCTCTCGCCGTCATCGCGGCGGGGCTGCTGGCGCTGGCGGCGAGCGCGTCCGAGGGACCCGCTACCCGTCTGGACGGAGCCGGCCCGTGGCTGGTCCTGCTCGGTCTGGTCCGGGTCCTCGTCCTGACCGGGCTCGGACTGGCGACGCCGCGCCGGTCCGCGGCGTCCTCCGGCCTGCTTGCCGCGGCGGCTGGGCTCGGTTTCGGTGGGGTCGGCATCGCCGCACGGGTCATCGAGGTGCCGCAGCCGTGGTGGCACGTCGTCGGCGACCCGCTCGGGTGGGCGCTCGTCGGCTACGCGCTCGCGTCGCTGGCCTGCTACGGCCTGGCGCTCGAGCGGGGCCACGTCACCGCCGTGGCGGCGGTCACCGTCGGCGTGGAGACGGTGGTGCCGGCGGCGGTCGGGCTGCTCTGGCTCGGTGACGCCGTGCGGCCCGGCTTCGTGCTCGTCTGCGCCCTCGGCTTCCTCGCGACCCTCGGCGGTTGCCTCGTCCTCGCCGGGCGGGCGGAGGTCCCCGCGCAGGCCTCGACGCCGGTGCGACGCTGACCGGGCACCCACCGCCGGGGGTTGTCCCGGGCCACCTCGGCGGGCGCCGAGGCCGTTAGGCTGCCCTCTCGTGAGACTCGTCATTGCCCGCTGCAGTGTCGACTACGAGGGCCGGCTGCAGGCGCACCTTCCCTTGGCCACCCGGCTGCTGCTCGTCAAGGCCGACGGGTCGGTGCTCGTCCACAGCGACGGCGGGTCGTACAAGCCGCTGAACTGGATGTCGCCACCGTGCGCGATGGCCGAGGTCGGTCCCGAGGACTCCGAGGTGGCTGACGGGGTGACCCTCGTGTGGGTGGTCCGGC
>JBPCOG010000371.1:0-6096 GCA_051000455.1 Lapillicoccus sp.
TCGACGCCCCCTCGGACCGGGTGCTCACCCTGCCCAACGCGCTGTCCGTCCTGCGACTGCTGGGGGTCCCGCTCTTCCTCTGGCTCATCCTCAGCGGCCAGGACGGGTGGGGCTTCGTCGTCCTCACCCTCTCGGGGGTCACCGACTACCTCGATGGCAAGATCGCGAGGCACTACCGCCTCGTCTCGCGGGTCGGGGAGCTGCTCGACCCGATCGCCGACCGCCTCTACATCCTCACCACCCTCGCCGGTCTGGCGTGGCGCGAGATCATCCCGCTGTGGCTCGTCGTCGTGCTGCTCGGCCGGGAGGCCTTCATGGGGGTCCTCATGGTCCTGCTCAAGCGCGTCGGCCGGACCGGTCTGCCGGTGCACTTCGTCGGAAAGGCCGCCACCTTCAACCTCCTCTACGCCTTCCCCGTGCTGCTCCTGGCGCAGACCCCGGGCCTCGTCGGCGAGGTGGCCCGGCCGATCGGCTGGGCCTTCGCCTGGTGGGGGACCGTCCTCTACTGGCTGGCTGCCGTCCTGTATGCCGTGCAGGCGGCGTGGGTGCTGCGCGCCCGTCCCGGAGCCACCGCCAGCCGCGCATGAGCACCCCGACCAGGCGGCGACCCGACGCGTCGATGACGCTGCTCGTCGAGATGATGGAGCGACCGCTGGACCCCGGGTACGCCGCAGCCGCCGACCGGCGCAGGGCACAGGGGCGGCACCCTGCCACGGGCGAGCGGAGCCCCACCCTGGTGCTGACGGCGGTGCTGATCGGGTTCCTGCTCGTCGTCGCGGCGCTCACGCTGAGGCCACCGGGCACGTCGGCATCCCGGGAGAAGGCGCAGCTCGTCGGGCTCGTGGACGCCAGGCGGGCCCACGGCGACGAGCAGGTGGACACCATCAACGCGCTGAGGACCGAGATCCGGGCCCTGCAGGCCGCGGCGCCGGCCGCCCCCGACCAGGCCGCCATCACCGCCGAGGCGACCCGCCTGGAGCTGCTCACCGGCCAGCTGGCGGCCGGCGGCCCAGGCCTGGTCCTGACCCTCGACGACGCGCCCGCGGCCGCCCGGGGGGACGGTAGCGTCGACCCCCGCCAGGGCTCCGGTTTCGCTGAGGGCAGGGTCAGCGCCCTCGACGTGCAGACCATCACCAACGGCCTCTGGCAGGCTGGTGCCGAGGCCATCGCGGTCAACGGCCAGCGGCTGACCGCGCGCTCGGCGATCCGCTTCGCGGGCGAGGCGATCCTCGTCGACTACCGCCCGCTGACCCGCCCGTACCTGCTGTCCGTCATCGGCGAGCCAGCCCAGCTGCAGGCCCGGTTCGCGGCGACCCCGGCCGGCGCCTACCTCAAGGCCCTCGGCGACAACTACAAGATCCCGTCGACGGTCAGGGCCCAGGACTACGTCGTCGTCCCGCGCAGCCCGACGCTCGGGCTCTCGCTCGCGCGTCCCGTGCCGACCGGCATACCCTCGACGGCGGAGCCGTCTGCTCCGACGACGACAAGGACCAACCCGTGATCCCCGCACTCGGCCTGCTCGCCGGCATCCTCGCCGGGCTGCTGCTGCACCCCACCGTGCCGCTGGGGCTGCAGCCGTACCTGCCGATCGCGGTCATCGCCGCCCTGGACGCGGTCTTCGGCGGGGTGCGGGCGGTCCTCGACGGGATCTTCAACGACAAGGTGTTCGTCGTCTCGTTCCTGTCCAACGTCGTCGTCGCCGCCTTCATCGTCTTCCTCGGTGACCAGCTCGGTGTCGGCACCCAGCTGTCCACCGGGGTCGTCGTCGTCCTCGGCATCCGGATCTTCTCCAACGTCGCCTCCATCCGGCGGCACATCTTCCGGGCATGACCGCCACCGGGGACCAGCCGGGCCGTGGCGGTGCGCCGGACGGTCCGGCTGGCGATGCGTCGGCGGACGTGCCGCCGGGCGGTCCGGCTGGCGGTGCGTCGGCGGACGTGCCGCCGGGCGGTCCGGCTGGCGGTGCGTCGGCGGACGTCCCACCGGGCGGACCGGCTGCTGCGCCGCCGGACCCCGCCGCACCGAACCCGGCGCGTGCCTCCGCCTGGGGGCCGCTGTGGCGCGCCTGCACCCCACGCGCCACGAAGGCTCAGGCGCTCGGCGCCCTGCTGGCCCTGGCGCTGGGCTTCGCCCTCGCGACCCAGGTCCAGCAGACCCAGCAGGGGGGCCTCGAGAGGCTGCGGCAGGAGGACCTGCTCCGGGTCCTCGACGACGTCAGCCAGCGCTCGGCACGCCTCGACACCGAGGTCCGGGCGCTCGAGGTGCAGCGCGACCAGCTGCGCAGCGGCGCGGGCACCAGCGCGGCGGCGCTGCAGCAGGCACAGCGGCGGCTGGACAGCCTGCGGATCCTCGCCGGCACCGCTCCGGCCGAGGGCCCCGGCATCAGGGTGACCATCACCGACCCGAAGCAGAAGGTGAGCGCACCCATCCTGCTCGACCTGCTCCAGGAGCTGCGCGACGCCGGCGCCGAGGTCGTCCAGCTCGGCGCCACGCGGATGGTGGCGGGGTCGTACTTCGCGAGCACGGGGGCGCAGGTGAGCGTGGACGGTCAGGTCCTGGCCCGGCCGTTCGTCATCCTCGCCATCGGGGACAGCCAGACGCTGGCATCGGCCATGAACATCCCCGGCGGGATCGTCGAGACGGTCCGCCGCCTCGACGGGACCGCCCGCGTCGAGCAGGTCCCCGCGGTGCGGATCGACGCGGTGCAGGCGCCGCGTACCCCTCGTTTCGCCCAGCCGGCGCCGGAGCCGACCCCGACCAGGGCCGCCCAGTAGGGCCAGCCACATCGTGGCCACACCGGCGGCCAGGGCCGGAGCGTACCGGTACATTCGACCAGCAGAGGCACCCCCACTGCGCCGCGAGGAGCGAGATGAGCGAGCTGGACTACCCCGAGGACCTGCGTTACACGACCGATCACGAGTGGGTGCGTGCCGGCGACGAGGGGACGGTCCGGGTGGGCATCACCTCCTACGCCCAGAACGCGCTCGGTGACGTCGTCTACGTCTCCCTGCCCACCGTGGGGGAGGGTGTCACCGCCGGTGACTCGTGTGGCGAGGTGGAGTCGACGAAGTCGGTCAGCGACATCTTCGCCCCGCTGACGGGCGAGGTGACCCGCGTCAACGACAACCTCGACTCCTCACCCGAGCTGGTCAACTCCGACCCCTACCGGGAGGGGTGGATCTACGAGCTGCGGCCCCCCGACCCGGCGGCTCTTGACGCGCTGATGGACGCGGCGGCCTACCAGGACACCCTCGGCTGAGCCTTCCCGAGCGTCACACCCTTGATCTAGGGTTGAGGGGCGACGGGACGGCGCAGCCCAGGCAGAGGAGACCGGCAGATGACGGACGAGACGAACGAGAAGCCCGCCCAGAGCCGCTCCGGCGACCCGACGACGATGCGGTTCCGGGGGGTCGGCGAGACCGAGCACACCGACCCCGACCTGCAGGGCCTCAGCGCTGAGGACCAGGCGACCATCGAGGCGCTGCGGCCGGGGACCGCCCTGCTCGTCGTGCTGCGCGGGCCGAACACCGGCGCCCGGTTCCTGCTCGACGACCCGGAGATCACCTCCGGGCGCCACCCCGACAGCGACATCTTCCTCGACGACGTCACCGTGTCGCGCAAGCACGCCATCTTCGTGCGGGAGGGGGAGGGGTATGCCGTGAAGGACGTGGGCTCGCTCAACGGCACCTACGTCAACCGGGAGCTCGTCGAGCACGCGGTGCTGCGCACCGGCGACGAGGTGCAGGTCGGCAAGTTCCGGCTCGTCTACTACTCCGGCAACCGCTGAGGCGGGCCGGATCTCGCGTGCCCCCCCGCAAGAGCACCCGGTCCCGCACGATCGGCGCCGTACTGGCCGAGCTCAAGGACGACTTCCCCGACATCAGCGTGTCGAAGATCCGGTTCCTCGAGTCAGCGGGCCTGCTCGCCCCCCAGCGCACGGGGGCGGGCTACCGCAGCTTCAGCCCCGCGGACGTCGACCGCCTGCGCTACATCCTCACCGCCCAGCAGGAGCGGTTCTGGCCGCTCAAGGTCATCCGCGAGGCGCTGGACGCCCTCGACCGCGGCCTGGCCCCCGAGACCTCTGCAGGGGGCGCCGACGGCAGGCCACGCCCGCCGCGGGCGGCGGCCGACCCCGACGTACCGACGCCCCGGCAGCTCGCGGCGACGTCCGACCTGCGGGTCACCGGACCTGAGCTGTGCGCGGCGGCCGGGCTAGACCAGCGCACCTTCGAGGCGCTGGGCACCTTTGGCCTGCTGCGGCCGGACGCGCGCGGTCACTACGACGCCGACGCGCTCGCGGTGGCCCGGGCGGCCGGGGCGCTGGCCGGGTACGGCGTGGAGCCGCGCCATCTCCGGCCCTTCCGCACCGCCGCTGACAGGGAGATCGGGCTCGTCCAGCAGATCGTCAGCCCGGCTCGCGCCACCTCCAGGCGGCGCGGCGCCCCGGACCCCACGCCGCAGGTGCTGTCCCATTGCATCGCCCTGCACACCGCGTTGCTGCGGGCGGGGATCCGCGCCTGACCGGGCCGGCGATCATGGCCCGGACGGGGCTGGCGGGGGGTAACGTGGGCACCGTGAAAGAGGTCGATGTCCTCGGGGTCCGGGTCGAAATGCCGACGAACCAGCCGATCGTGCTGCTGCGCGAGCGGGATGGTGATCGTTACCTGCCCATCTGGATCGGGGCCGCGGAGGCGACCGCCATCGCCTACGCCCAGCAGGGGGTGGTCCCGCCCCGGCCGCTGACCCACGACCTGCTCAAGGATGTGGTGGAGAGTCTTGGGCACACCGTCTCGGAGATCCGCATCGTCGAGCTGCGGGACAAGATCTTCTTCGCTGAGCTGATCTTCGACGGCCGGACCGAGATCAGTGCCCGCCCGTCGGACGCGATCGCGCTGGCGCTGCGTACCGGCACCCAGATCGTCGTCGCGGAAGCGGTGCTCGACGAGGCTGGGATCGCGCTGACGCCCGACGAGGACGACGAGGTGGAGCGCTTTCGGGAGTTCCTCGACCAGGTCTCCGCGGAGGACTTCCAGAGTCCGGAAGGCGGGCCGGCTCCGCCGCCCGCAGCGTGACCCCTCCCCGGTCCTGCGCAGGTCAATGTCGTGTTGAGGTCGAGGGTTCTGCGCCGCCAGGGACACGCGGCGCACGCAGGCCGGGGTGATTGACGGGGGGTCTGGGGACCCGTACCGTCGGTGAGGATAACCACGAAGGTGTAGTTACACGCACAGGAGGACGTCGTGAACGCCACGGGAGAAGCGCGGCCGGCAAGCTCACGGGTGCCGGTCGCCGCGCAGGGCCTGCTGTTCACCGACGACCTGCCCGACCTCAGTGAGGACACCGGCTACCGCGGTCCCACCGCCTGCAAGGCCGCCGGCATCACCTACCGCCAGCTCGACTACTGGGCTCGCACCGGTCTCGTCGAGCCCTCGGTCCGCACCGCGACCGGCTCGGGCACCCAGCGCCTCTACGGTTTTCGCGACATCCTCGTGCTCAAGGTCGTCAAGCGGCTCCTCGACACCGGCGTCTCCCTGCAGCAGATCCGGGTGGCCATCGCCTGGCTGCGCGAACGGGGGGTCGAGGACCTCGCCCAGATCACCCTGATGAGCGACGGCGCGTCGGTCTACGAGTGCACCTCGGCCGACGAGGTCATCGACCTCCTCCAGGGCGGGCAGGGCGTCTTCGGGATCGCCGTCGGACGGGTGTGGCGCGAGGTCGAGGGAGAGCTGGCGCTGCTGCCGAGCGAGCGGCCGGACGACGAGAGCCCCGCCACGCACCCGGACGACGAGCTGGTGCTCCGCCGCCGGGCCCGCACGACGGCGTGAGCCGCGCCGTGGCGTGAGCGCACGCCCGGATGGCGCCCGCGGGGGTGGTCACTGCTAGATTCGGGGTGCTGCAGGAACCTCTGTGGGAGAGCCCTCGGGACGTCCGACCACGGTCGTCCGCGAGGCGCCGAAGGGGCAACTACCCCGGAACCTCTCAGGCGCCAGGACCACAGGGGTGAGGCAACTCTGGAGCTCCCGCCCCCGGGCGGTCGACAGATGGGGACGCTTCCGCGACGACCGCGACACGAGGAGTCCCATGGCCGCCCACGGTCTG
>JBPCOG010000455.1:0-2644 GCA_051000455.1 Lapillicoccus sp.
CTGGGCGGTCAGGGTGGGTGAGGCGAGCTGCTCGGCGAGGCGGGGGAGGGTTGAGAAGTGGATGCCGGCGACGCCGGGACGTGCGGGACCGGTGCCGTGGGCGAGGAAGCACCGGGCCACGATGCCGGCGACGTTGTTGGGGACCAGGACCGTCACCGGCGCCATCGGGTCGTCGGCCTTGGTGCCCGCCACGACCTCGAGCAACGCCTCGAGGGCGGGCCTGCCGTAAGCCGTGGTGACCACCCGTGACGCCAATGCACCAGCCTCCTCAAGCCTCGTTGCCCCAAGCCTCGTCCCCGAGGCTATCCGCCGGCGCCGACAGCGCGGTGGGTCAGACGTGCCGGGACTGTCGCCGAGACCGGCGGACCGGGCCGGTGAGCGGCGCCCGGGCACAGGGGGAAGGAGTCACCGGAGCCGATGTCCCCGGCGGCGTCGGAACAGCTCGGAGGGACGCCCGACGGAGCCTTCGCTGAGGGTCCCGGTGGGGGTCAACCACGCTTGCATGGTCCGCCGGAAGGTGTCCTTTTGCAGGGTCGTGCCGGCGACGGCCTCGTGGACGTGGCGCAGGGACCGGATCGTGAAGCTGGCACCGAGGAACCTCGCGGGGTCGGGACGTTCGGCGTAGCCCGCACGCAGCCGCAGCGCTGCGGCGGTGACGATCGCGGCCTGGTCGTAGGGCAGCGGGCCGGGGCGGGACACAGGGGCCAGGCGCACCGCCTCGGGGTGCGCGTCGAGCGTGCCGGCCAGGGCGGCATACCTGACCGAGGCGAGGTGGGCCACGGACAGGACCCAACCGCGGTCGTCACGGTCGGGGGCGTCGAAGACGGCGAGCTGGGTGGAGCGGGCGGCGCGCACCCCGGCCTTGTCGGCCAGGGCGCGGGCCACGGCATCCGCCAGGCGCTCGCCCGGGTGCAGGAAGGTGCCCGGAAGGGCCCACTGAACACCGGTGTGGGGCTCCGGACGGCGCACGAGCAGGACGCAGAGCCGGACTGGCGGCTCGCCCGGTCGCGGGGCGGTCCGGGGAGCGAGGGTCAGGACGGCGGTGTCGACCGCCACGGACGGTCGCGGGTAGTCGGCCAGGGAGCGTCCGGTGGAGTCCCGGTAGTGGCTGGTATGCCGTGGCCGGCTGGGTTCGAGGGCCACTGTCAGAGGGTAGCACTACAGTATTGGTTAGCGCATAACTGATCTAACTAGCGAGGGAGAGTGCTCGAATGGACGCCATGACGATGCCGACGATGCACGTAGGACAAGGGACCCACCTGGGCGCGTTGAGCGTGTTCCCGGTCTGGGCTGAGAGCCCGGTGGTGCCGGGTATGGACAGCGGCCGGGCCGCGAATGTGCAGGCGGCTGAACGGGAGGGCAGCCCGGTGGTGGGTGAGCTGGTGCTGAAGAACGTCGGCGCCAAGCCGGCCCTGCTGCTGGCGGGAGAGCTGTTCGAGGGCGGCTGGCAGCACCGAGCGCTCAACCACGACGTCCTGCTGCTGGCCGGGCAGCAGATGGTCGCGAGCGTCTCCTGCGTGGAGGGCGGCCGCTGGCGCGGAGTCGGTGCGCAGGTCCGTCGGGGTCGGCGGGCCTCGATGCTGGTCCGCTCCGCCCAGACGAGTGCCTCCGCAGCCGACCGGCAGGGGCTGGTGTGGGAGCGGGTGTCGCACTACGACCAGGTGCTGGGGGCGTCGGCCACCTCGTCCTTCGTGGAGCACCTCGACCGCAGTGCCAGCCGGCCGCCGCAGCCGGAGGCCGGGGGCCAGGGTGGCGCGCTGCGCGAAGGACTGCGGGCGGTCCGGGCGCTGGCCGGGCAGCGAGGGGTCCTCATCGGCCTCGGTGGACAGCCGGCGTTCCTCGAGCTGTTCGCCACGCCCGCGGGTCTCCGGCGCAACCTTGCCGGGCTGCTCGAGGCGGCTGCCCTCGACGCCGAGCTGCTGCCGGACGAGCCGACGCCGGGACGGCGGGCGCGGCGGTTCGTCGGGTCGCTGACCGGTGCGCCGCTGGCAGCCGACGGTGGCGCGGATGCCGGGGCAGGGCAGGCGCTGACGGCCCGGTCCCGCAACCACGAGATCCGCGCCCTGGGCTGGGATGAGCACCTCCTGCACGCCAGCGTGTTCAACCGCAGGCACCCGTTGATACAGGTCGCGTGAGCACGGCCCTGACGACGACGCAGCTCGACCGGGCCGCTGGGGTCCTGCTCGGGATGGCCTGCGGCGACGCCCTCGGCGCGGGCTACGAGTTCGGGCCGCCACTGGCCGACGACGTCGCGGTCAGCATGCGCGGCGGCGGGACCTTCGGCCGGGAGCCGGGGGAGTGGACCGACGACACGTCGATGGCCATCGCCATCGCCGAGGTCACCGCCTGCGGCGCCGACCTGCTCCGCCTCCCGGCCCAGGACCAGGTCGCGGCCCGCTGGAGCGAATGGGTTCGCGACGCGAAGGACGTCGGCATCCAGACGGGTCTGGTCCTGTCCGGGGCCCAGGCGCGCGCCGACGGCCGGGGAGCGGACGCGCCGACAGCGGCCGACCTGGCCGAGGTTGCACGGGCGCACGATGCGCGGACGGGTCGCTCGAGCGGCAACGGTTCCCTCATGCGCACGGCGCCGGTCGCACTGGCCTTCCTCGAGGACCCCGACGGCCTGGTCCGCGCCGCCGGCCGG
>JBPCOG010000421.1:0-11464 GCA_051000455.1 Lapillicoccus sp.
GTACATGACCGCGGAGGAGATCGCCGCCCAGCAGGAACAGGAGGCGGCCGAGCGGGGCACAGAGCAGGCACTGGTGCCCGCGACGGCCGCGGAGGCCCCGGACGGGGAGGAGCCGGCCTGGGTTCCCTCCGCGCCGGAGCCGCCGTGGGTGAGTGCTGCGCCCGCCGAGATGGAGGGCGAGGCGCTGACTGCCCCGCAGCCCGCAGCTCACGAGGGGCAGTGGGGCGAGGACAATGGTCACGCCCCGCAGCAGGGGGCGGCGCCGGAAAGCCAGCGACCGGGTTACGGTCCGCCCGAGGGTGAGCCCGCGCACCAGCCGCCTCCGTGGGGTGGCCCCCCCCAGCAGTGGGGCGAGCAGCAGTGGGGCGAGCAGCAGGCCGGCCAGCAGTGGGGCCGGCAGCAGTGGCAGCCGGACCCGATCCAGCTCGGGCCGGGCGAACCGCTCCCGCAGCAGTGGCGGCAGTGGCCGGACCCGGCCCCGGTGCCCCCTGCCGGGGCCGCCCCCCCGGCGAGCCGACCCGCCTCGGGCCCCGAGGAGCCCACGGGCGGCGAGGGCACGGCATACTTGCTCCCACAGGCCGGGGAACCAGACTCCCGGCCGCTGGCGCACGACCTGATGGAGACGCGCTCGCGCCGCGACATCCACGGGCGCAAGGCCACCAAGGGGTGGCGCGCTGCCCTGGGGAACGCCACCGGTGGGCTGATCGCGCCCGGCCCGGGGCAGGCCGAGCAGCGCGAGCAGGCGGCCATCCACCGGATCGTGCGGCCGGCGGAAGGGCGCAAGACGATCATGGTCATCAACACCAAGGGCGGTGGCGGCAAGACGCTCGTGACGCTGATGCTCGCGGCGTACCTCGGGCGGTACCGGACCGGCAACACCCTCGCCTGGGACAACAACGAGACCGAGGGGACGCTCGGGATGCGGGCGCACTACCGGCCGCACAACAGGACCGTGGTGGACCTGCTCAACGACCTGGCCACTCTCAAGGACAACCCGCACGCGGGACCGGGCCTGCTCGCCAGGTGGGTGCGCGAGCAGGGGGCGATGAAGTTCGACGTCCTCGCGTCGGCGGACGACGACGAGTCCATGCGGGTGGTCGGGGGGTCGGAGTTCCGGGAGCTGCACGAGCAGCTGAGCCGCTTCTACCGCGTCATCGTCGTCGACACCGGCAACAACCGGCTGGCCCCGAACTGGCTGGCCGCCGTCGAGGAGGCGGACGAGCTCGTCTTCGCCACCTCGCTCAAGGACGACGTCGCGGTGGTCGCGGCCAAGAACCTCGACGCGATCGTCGCGGCCGGCAAGGCGGACGTGATCCGCAACGCCGTGTGCGTCATCTCGCACACGCTCGAGCGGTCCGACCCCACCGCGTTCCAGCACACCCGCAACCACTTCCAGCAGTGGGTGCGTGCAGTGGTGGACGTGCCGTACGACCCGCTGCTCGGTCCGGGTCTGCAGCTGGACCCGACCCGGTTGAAGCCGGTGACGCACCAGGCGTGGCTCGACGTGACGGCCGCGGTGGTCGACGGTCTCTGAGCCGTCGCCGCTGGTTCGTCCACCCGCCGGGGCGCCGAGGGCAAGCGGTTTGGCGATCGGGGCGGCAATGCAGCACACTGTCCTGCGCGCGCGAGTGGCGGAATGGCAGACGCGCTGGCTTCAGGTGCCAGTGTCCGAAAGGGCGTGGGGGTTCAAGTCCCCCCTCGCGCACCCAGTGTGGTGTGTCCCGCGGTAGCGGCGAGACTTCGAGAGTGAGGCCCAGGGACCGTCCCGTGCCGACCGCGACGTCGCAGGACTCACCAGGTCGGTCGCAGCGGGCCGGGACCAGCCAGCGTGGCCAGGTCCTCGTGGAGGTGGCGCAGTCGGGTCTCCGAAAGGCTGCTGGCCCAGCCCCGCAGGGAGTCGGCCGCTGACGCCTCGGCGGCGCGGGTGGCCGCACGCCCGCGCACGGACAGCGTGACGAGCACGGCCCGGCCGTCCCCCGGGTGCCGCGCGCGCTCGAGGTAGCCCTTGTCCTCGAGCTCAGCCACCATCTGGCTGGCGGCCTGCTTGCTCACCCCGAGATGCTCCCCCAGCTCGTTGACCGTGCACCCCAGCCCGCCGATGCGCGAGAAGGCGAACCCGTGCGCCGGCCGCAGGTCGGGGTATCCCCGGCGGCGCATCCCTTCCTGGACGCCGTCGACGAGTGTGCTCGCCGCCCCCAGCACCACCGTCGAGAGAGACCAGAGCTCCTGCCGGTCCATAACTGCCCCTTGCCCTGTGATGCCGTTGGTGCCTATCATGATAGTCAATCGAGTTGACTAGTTCCACCACGGCACGCCATGAACGAAGGAGCCAGCATGGGCGTCATCCGCTCGCAGGACGCGACGAGGCATGAGATGCACAACGCGCGCTTCACGGCATACGCAGCGCCGTCGAGCGGCAGCCGCGAGCTCTGTGCCTGGCAGGTGGAGATCGCCCCCGGGACCGTGGGCCAGGAGCACGTCGTCAGCCGCGAGGAGGTGCTCGCCATCCTCGACGGCCGGCTCGACGTCACCATCGACGGCGCCATGGAGCAGGTCGGCCCGGGCGACGTCGCACTCGTCATGGCCGGGTCACGCCTGCGGCTGGACAACCCCCACGGGGAGGGGGCACGGGCCTGGGTGACGACGAGCGTGGGCCTCACCGCCCGGCTGGGCGACGGGTCGACGGTCAGGCCGCCCTGGACGCTCTGACCCGCGGGTATGCCGTGCCGGTCGAGCTCCTCAGGCCAGCTGACGCACGTCGTACCGCCACAGCTGGGCCGGCGCGCCCGGGGAAGTGGCCACGACGTAGAGCCAGTCACCCGCCAGCGCCGCGTCCACGGCTCCCCCGGGAGGCCCTGGCGCGAGGGTCCATCCCGAGTCGCTCCGGACGAGAAGGGCGACCCGGGTGCCTCCGGTGGGGGTGCCGGTGCCCGCGGTGCCGGTGCCGGTGCCGGTCGAGGCCACCAGGACCTGCCGGCCGTGGACCAGCAGGGGCTGGGGCACCCGGGCGGTCGGTTCGACGGCGACCTCGGGAAGCCCGGGGACCCGCGAGGCGAGCGGGCCCGACACGGACCACAGGGCCAGGTTCCCGTCCACGCGTCCCGCCACCAGGCAGGTCCCGTCGCCGCAACGGGCTGACACCGCCTCGCTCGTCGAGCCGGCGTCGGGAAGGTCCAGGCGCGACCAGCCCTCGTTGAGCCGCTGCGAGCGCCACAGCGCGGCGAGCTGGCGCACCGAGCCCGGCGCGAGGTGGATCGCCGAACCGGGCAGCGCCACCCCGGCTCCGGACGCGGTCGCCGAACGCGGACCGACGAGCAGCTCCGGGGTGCTCTGCAGGGCAGTGCCCGCCGGGTCCTGCCGCACCCAGGTGTCCCCCTCCGGCAGCCAGACGGCGGCATCGAGGCCGGCCAGCGCGCCCTCCCACGACCCGACCAGCAGCGTGCCGGCGCTGGTCATGACCGCGCCGATCTGCTCGCCGGCACCCCACCCCCCGAAGGCATAGAAGACCTGTGGCGTCTCAGCCACCCCCGCCGTGCTGCCTGCCCAGGTCGTCCAGCGGGTGTTGGAGTGGGCCCCGCCCGGGGCCCCGCCCACCCCGACGATCCGGGTGCCGTCGGTGGCGATGGAGAGCCACCGGGCCTCGAAGGCGTAGCCGCTGACCGGGGTCAGCGGCACTTGCGTCGCGACGCCGCCACCGGTCAGCTCGACGATCCGCGGCAGCACCCGGCCGCCGGGGGCCAGGCCCCCGACGAGCACTCCGGCGCCGTAGGTGGTCAGCGTGACCGGCTGCGCCCCCTCGGGCAGCGTCACCTGCGTCCAGCCGGGTGGTGAGCCGGACGCGGTCGGCGAACCCGGGCCGGGCGCCGCGACGCACCCGGCCAGCAGCAGCGTCGCACCGACCAAGGAGCCCAGGAACCGGCTGCCGCGTCGCACCGCACCAGTATCGCCCGGGTCCTGCCCGCCCATCGTGTGCACTTGTTGCACATACGCAGTTAGTGCGCTATGATCAGTTCATGCACACCGAAGACGGCTCGCTGGAAGCAGCCCTGCGACAGGCCCGGGCCGAGCTCGCGGGGGTCGACGCCGAGGACCCGGAAGGGTCGGTCCCGGCACTGCGCCGGGCCCGGGACGCGATCGACAAGGCCCTCGACGAGGCGATGGCTCTCGCTGCGCTGGAGGGGACCTCGCTCCGGCAGGTCGCTGCCCTGGCGGGGATCGCGCCCAACACCCTCTCCCCGCGACTGGGCCGCACGCAGGCCCTGCGCGCGTACAGCGACCAGGGACGGGTGGGCAGCGTGGGGATCGAACGAGCACGTTACGACAAGGAGCGCGGCCACGACGAGCCCCCGTCGGGTCCGGAACCGGCGCCGATGCGGTTCCGGCGCCGCCGCAGCTGACCGCGGGGCATCCAGCACCCGTGGCCGGGAAGACCACCGCCACCAACCCAGAGGGAGACATCATCATGACCGACAAGAACCTGACCTCCATCTCGATCCTGCTCGACCGATCCGGCTCCATGCAGTCCATCCGCGAGGACACCATCGGTGGCTACGCCGCCTTCATCGAGGAGCAGCGCAAGAACCCGGGCACGTGCCGGGTCTCCCTCTCCCAGTTCGACACCGAGTACGAGCAGGTCTACGCCGATCTCGCCCTGGCGGACGTGCCGCCCCTGCGGCTAGAGCCGCGCGGGTCCACCGCCCTGCTCGACTCGGTCGGCCGGCTCGTCACCGACCTCGGCGCGCGCCTCGCCGCGCTGCCCGAGCCGGAGCGGCCCGGCAGCGTCATCGTCGGGATCGTCACCGACGGGATGGAGAACGCCTCCCAGGAGTGGACCCACCCGGCGATCAGGGCACTGATCACCCAGCAGACCGAGCAGTACGACTGGACCTTCCTCTACATGGGCGCCAACCAGGACGCGATCGAGGTCGGCATGAGCATGGGGGTCGACGCGGATCTCGCCATGACCTACGCGGGCAAGAACGTCGGCAAGGCGTTCCGGTCCAAGAGCCTGCTCGTCAACGCGATGCGCTGCGACGTGGCGGCGGGGGCGAGCCCACGGGCCGCACGCGCCGCCAACCGCTACACGCAGGAGCAGCGTGACGAGGCGATGGACGAGTCCTGACCCTCGCGCGTGGGGGGGCCACGGAATACCGGATCGGCAGGTATGCCGGGGCTCACGGTGCGGCGCCCCCCACTGGATCAGCCCAGCGGGTCGGCCACACGGGGACCGTCCGCGCTCAGTGACGGGCCGGGCGTGAAGGTCCGGACCAGCACCTCGAAGGCGATGCCTTCGGCCTGCAAGGCCTCCGACACCTTGCCGACAGCGGTCTCCACTGCCTCCCCACCCTGGGGAGCGCGCATGACGAACTCGAACTCCACGCACCCGAAGACGGTCCGGCCGCTGGCGTCGGGAACGGCGGCGAGCCGGCTCGTGCCGACCCCTCGGTGGACCCAGGCCAAGGCCTCTCCCGGGGCGCCCGGCCCCGGGTCGAAGAACGCCGCCTTCTTCACCGCGGCGGTCAGCAGCGGGCCCACCCGCTCCGCCGGCGCGTCGATGACGAGGGTGCGGCCCAGCGTCGCGAGCTGCTTGCCGACCCGTGCGGACATCACCTGCTGGCCACGGTCACGCGCGCCGGACATCAGCGGTGAGACGCCCTGCCCGGTTACCTGGTCGCGGGTCCGCAGGACGAGGCGACGCACGGCGGGCACAGCGAGCAGAACCGCGACGAGCACGATGACGATCAGCAAGAACTTCACGTGGCGCTCTCTCCTCAGGGCAGGTCGCGTCCCCCGACTCTAACCGCCGCCGCCGGGGTGAGCGTCCGGCGGGCCGGGCCACCCAGACCGGGTCCGGGGCAGCCGGAGGAAACCTACCTAGTGCGCAATCCGAGCGTGAGTGGTTGACTACAGGACTGTCAGCTCGACCCGCCCCCGAGGAAGGCGCTCCGATGAAGCACCCGGTACGGAGCAAGGCACCCCGCACACGGCTCGCCATGGTCCTGGCGGCCGTCCTCCTCGCCGCCCTGGCACTCGGCTCGGGCGGCAACGCCGCAGCCGCCCCACCGCCGGCCGGCGGCTCCGGCTCGGGATCGCGGGAAGCGGCCTTTGCCGCGGCCGCGCAGGAGTTCGGCGTCCCGCTGAGCGTCCTCGAGGCGGTGTCGTACGCGCAGACCCGCTGGGAGGGGCACGCCGGCACGCACAGCACCGACGGCGGCTACGGCCCGATGAACCTCGTCGACGGGTCGCTCTTCGAGCGCGACGATCGTGGCGGCCGTGGCGAACCGGGCGAGCAAGCCCCGACCCGCCGGCCGGCGGCCGACGCACTCGGCCGCGCCGCGGACCTGCTCGGTGTCCCGGTCGACACGCTCCGCACCGACCCGAGTGCCAACATCCGCGGCGGAGCCGCGCTCCTCGCGGCCAGGCAGCGCGCGCTGAGCCTGCCGGCCGGCGTCAACAGCGACCCCGGCCAGTGGTACGCCGCCGTGGCCGACGCCAGCGGGTCGGCGGAGGAGGACGCGGCGAGCACGTTCGCCGACGACGCGTATGCCGTGCTGGGTGTCGGGGCGGCCCGGACCACGAGTGACGGGCAGGACGTCTCGCTCGCCCCCACCGCCGTGACTCCCCAGAAGGACCAGGTGGGGCGCCTGAAGCTGCACAAGGCCAAGGCCGACCCCAACATCGAGTGCCCGAAGGGCCTTGACTGCGAGTGGATCCCGGCGCCGTACCAGCAGCTGGGCCCCGACCCGGGAAGCTACGGCAACCACGACCTGGCCAACCGCCCGAAGGCGCCGAGCCTGGACTTCATCGTCATCCACGACACCGAGGCGAGCTACAAGACGACCCTCAAGCTCGTGCAGGACCCGTACTACGTCAGCTGGCACTACACCGTCCGCTCCTCCGACGGGCACATCGCCCAGCACGTCAGCTCGAAGGACGTGGCGTACCACGCGGGCAACTGGTACATGAACATCCACTCGATCGGGATCGAGCACGAGGGGTTCGCCGCGCAGGGTGCGGGCTGGTACTCCGAGCCGCTCTACCGCAGCTCGGCGCGCCTCGTGCGCTACCTCACCGACCGGTTCGACATCCCCCGGGACCGCATGCACGTGATCGGCCACGACCAGGTGCCCGGCATCACGCCGGCCTACGTCCGCGGCATGCACTGGGACCCGGGACCGTACTGGGACTGGGAGCACTACTTCCAGCTGATGGGCGCCCCCCTTGAGGCCCGGAAGGGAAAGCCGAGTGAGGACATCGTGCGCATCCTGCCCGGGTTCGAGGGCAACGCCCAGCCGGTGTCCGGGTGTGCCACCCCAGTCGACCCCGGGGTCCCGTGCGCCGCGCAGGGGACGAACTTCGTCTACCTCCACACGGCACCCGACGCCTCCTCGCCGCTCGTCAAGGACCCGGGGCTGCACCCCGACGGCTCCTTCAGCACGACGGCCGTCTCCGACATCGGCGCTCGGGCGCCGGCAGGAGTGGAGTATGCCGTGGCCGGCCGGCAGGGTGACTGGACGGCGATCTGGTACCTCGGTGACAAGGCGTGGTTCCACAACCCGGCCAAGGACCGGACCGCGATCCCCGTCGGCGGGTCGTATGTCGTGCCCAAGGCCGGCCGGGACAACGTGCCCGTCTACGGGCGGGCCTACCCCGAGGCGTCCGCGTACCCGGCCGGGACGACCCCGCAGGCCGTGGTCCCGCTGCAGTACACGATCAAGGCCGGCCAGCGCTACGTCGTCGGCGACGACACCATCACGACGGACTACTACAAGGCCAAGACCTTCTCGCTCGACACCCCCAACGACCACATCGACATCGTCGGGCAGGACCGGTACTACGAGGTCTCCCTCGGGCACCGGCTGGCCTTCGTCCGGGCGGCCGACGTGGACATCGTCAGGGCGAGGTGACCTGACCGGCCGGCCGGGCCACGGCCGCGCCGCACCGGATCTGCTCGGGGGGGATCCGGTGCGGCCGGCCTGGGCGGACTAGCCGGTGGCGGCGTCGATGCGGTCGAGGGCGGCGCTCCAGCGCCGCTCGAGCGCGGCCAGGTCGCCCCCTACCTGCTCGTGGCGCAGGGAGACATGGGTTCGGTCGCCATCGGGGCGCAGGTGCAGGTCGAGCACCGAGCGGGGTGCGTCCTCGTCGGCGTGCCAGGACAGCCGCACCTGCTCCATCGGGTGGTAGCTGCGCCACACGCCGTGCGTGCCGTCGGCCGCGTGCCACGAGTCGCCCTTGGCGCCGAGGGTGGCCCCGGCCCCGAGGAACGCCTGGACGCCGTCGTTGGTCGTGAGCACCCTCCAGACGTGCTCGACGCGATGGGGGAGCACGACGCTCACCTCGACGGCGTCCCGGGGGTGCGCTGCGGCCCCGTCCTCGTCATGTGCCAGTTCGGTCATCCAGCCTCCTCTGCCGGCCCGACGGACCGCGTCCCTCGGGCGTGTGGTCCAGGACCCCACTCCACCAACCCGGGCGCCGTCGCGCAAGGGGTCAGGGGATCGACTGGAGGAACGCCTTGAGCAGGGGGCCAGCGGTCTTGGATCCCCCGGCGCCGTCCTCGACGTAGACGGCCACGGCGAGGTCGCCCCGCCCGGCGACCATCCAGGCGTGGGTGCGCGGAGGCTTGGCGTTGCCGTACTCGGCGGTGCCGGTCTTGGCCAGGGTGGCGCCGGCGTCGGCGAGCAGCCGCCCGCTCCCGTCGGTGACGACGGCGCCGAGCAGGTCACGCAGGGCTGCGGCCTCGCCCGGCTGCAACGGCTTGGCCGGAGGGGGCAGCGTGGCGGCGTTGTCGGCGATGAGCTTCGGCTGGACGAGCGCTCCCTTGAGGACCGAGGCGACGGCCGTGGCCATGCTCATCGGGGAGGCGTCGACCTTGCCCTGACCGATCATCGAGGCTGCGTGCTCGGTCTTGCTCGCGGCCTGCGCCGGCACCGAGCCGAGGAAGGCGGGGAAGCCGAGGTCGGCGTCCACGCCGATGCCGAGGGCGTTGGCGGCGGCCGCGAGGTCGGCCTGGGAGACCTTGGAGCTGTTGGAGATGAAGGCCGTGTTGCACGAGTTGGCCACCGCCGCCCGTAACGGGATCTGGCCGATCCTGTCAAGGGGGTAGTCGTCGTAGTTCTTGAAGGTGCGCCCGTCGACGACGACCGTGGGTGCGCAGTCGACCGGCGAGTCGGGGGTGAACCCCGCTCGCAGGAGGGCGAGGGACGTGGCGATCTTGAAGGTCGAGCCCGGCGCCGCGTGACCGGTGGTGGCGACCGCGTTCCCGTTGGTGGCCGGACCGTTGGCGGCAGCGAGGATCTCCCCCGTCGACGCCCGGATCGCCACGAGCGCCGCGGACACGGTCGTCTGTCCGGCGAGGGCCGCCTCGGCCGCCTGCTGCGTGGGGGCGTCGAGGGACAGGACCAGCGCCTTGCCGGGCACCGGCTCCTGGCTGAACAGGTCCCGGCCGGTCGACTTGCCGGCGGGGTCGGTGCCGACCGCCTGGACCTTCAGGCCCCGCTGCCCCCGCAGCTGCGCGTCGTAGCGCTGCTCGAGGCCGGACAGGCCGACCGTGTCGTTCGCGGTGAGCGTGCCCTGGGACTTCTGCACGAGGTCGGCCGTGGCCGGTCCGACGGTGCCCAGCAGCGCTCGCGCGAAGGTGGCGCTGGGGGCGAGGATGCCCTTGGCCGGCACCCGCACACCGCCGGGAATCGCCCCGATTGCGGCCGCGCTGGCCTTGCCGAGCAGCGGATCGTCGGTGCGCACTGCGAGGGCGAGGACGAAGGCCTGCGGGGCAGCGGCGGCGACTTGCCTGGCGTAGGCCGCCGCGTCGATCCCGAGCAGCTGGGCGAGGGCCGTCGCGGAGGCACCGGCCTGCGCCGGTGGGATGCGACCCTTGTCGATTCCGACCTGGAAGACGTCCCGCTCGCTCATCAGCGGCGTGCCGCCGGCCCCGACGATGTCCGCGCGCTTGGGCAGGGTGCGGGCGAATGCGAGGTGCTCGTAGGCCGTCAGGTCCGGAGCGAAGAGGGAAGGTGACCACGTGACGTGCCACGTCTTGTCAGCGGCCAGGCTCAGGTCGGCGTCGGAGGTGTAGATCCAGTCCTGGGGGGCGTCACTGACGTCCCACGTGAAGACCAGCGTGGCCGTGGCCTTCTTCTCGTTGCCCGCCGTCTTGACGACCTTCGAGACGGTCACGGTCCGCTTGACGTCCTTGAGTTCACCCACGGCGGTCCTGACGAAGTTCGTCGCACTGTCCGCCGTCGCCCCGTCGAAGGACACCTTCCCGAGGTCCGCGCTCGCGAGCCCGTCGGCGAGCGCCTTGGCCGCGTCGTTCGGCTCCGGCGGCGGCTTGGCCACCTCGCAGCCGCTGAGGGCGGAGCCCATGACCAGTCCGACGGCCAGGACGGCGCCGGTCCGGTGGCGTGTCGTCGGGTATGCCGGGTGCAGCCTCATGTGCCCATCCTCCCCTGTCGCCGGTGCCCGTGGGAGACAGCCCCTACCGCTCTGGTCAGGACAGCCGGGTGACCGCCGCGGCGATGCGGTCGAGCGGGTTGCAGAGGATGACCGTGCGGGCTCCGGCGCCGACCCCCGCGCATGAGGCGACCCACATCGCCAGGACGTCGGGGGGTACGAGTTCCACTTCAGGGTCCGTCGGCGGCGCAGGTCCTCGGCAGTGGGGGCGTTGAGGTCGACGCCGGTCATCAGGCCCCGACGCGCACGGCGGGCCGGGCACTGAAGGTGCGCCGGTAGTCTCCTGGGGGCACGCCGACCTGCCGGACGAAGTGGTGGCGCAGCAGTGCGGCGGTGCCGAAGCCGCTGTTCGTCGCGACCGCCTCGATGCTGAGGTCCGTCTGCTCGAGCAGGACCCTGGCGTGGTGCAACCGGCGCAGGGCCAGCCACCTCGCGGGTGTCGTGCCCGTCTCGGCGACGAAGCGCCGGGCGAACGTCCGCTCGGACATCGCTGCGCGGCGTGCCAGCTCGCGGATGGGCTGTTCCTGCTCGAGGTGCTCAAGCATCCACGTCAGCACCGGCTCGAGGCTGTCGGCGGCCGTCTGCTGCACCGGCAGGTCCACGAACTGACGCTGGCCGCCGTCCCGCTGCGGCGGCACGACCATGCGCCGGGCAATCCGGGTCGCCACCGCCGCGCCGAGCTCGCGGCGCACGAGGTGCAGGCAGGCGTCGATCCCGGCCGCAGTGCCCGCGCTCGTGATGACCTGGCCGGCGTCGACGTACAGAACCGCCGGGTCGACCTCGGCGCGGGGGTAGCGCTCGGCGAGCACGGCGGAGTACATCCAGTGGGTGGTGCAGCGACGGCCGTCGAGCAGCCCGGCGTCGCCGAGGGCAAAGGCGCCCGAGCAGACGCTCAACACGGTGGCGCCCCGGTCGACCGCGGCCCGCAGCACGTCCAGCGCCGACTCGGGCAGGCGGGTGTCGCGCGGGTAGGCCGGGACGGCGACCAGGTCCGCGGCGGCGGCGCGCTCGAGAC
>JBPCOG010000073.1:0-4122 GCA_051000455.1 Lapillicoccus sp.
GGTCAACGGACCGATGACCGCCTTCGCCGCCGCGTCGCCCGCGACGAGGGTGCCGTCGACCGTGACCGCCATCCGGGAGTCCGCGACCTCCTGGACGATGTAGACCGTCGCGGTGTCGCCGGCCGCCCCCGCGGTGAGCGGCGTCACGGGCACCACGACAGCCGCGCAGATGGCGACAAGGAGGACTCGGGGCCGGGTCACAGAGGTCATCGTTGCTCCTGAGGTGCGGTTCGGCGCCACGCTGCACGTCGGGCGTGCGGCCAGTCTCGTCCCGAAGAGCAGACCACGGAGGCGCTTTCCGGGAATCCGGGATGGAAACCACCGGGGCGTCTATGGTGGCTTGGGGTAGGGTGCCCCCGGTCGCAATTCCCTTCTCGGACAAAGCGGTTGGTTCCGGACACCCTGGCTGAGTCAACGTCAGGGAGGGCGTGGGCAGATGCGATGGGACCGGCGCAAGGGACTCCTTGTCGTACTCGCCGTGATCGTCCTCGCCGAGATCGCGCTCATCAGCCTTCGCTCGACGACCGACTCGCCGACGGTCGCGGTCCGGCCCTCGGACACGGCTACCTCGACGAGGCCTGCCTCGGCCGCCACAGCCACCGGCGTGACTCCAACCCCGTCGACGGCGACGGCTCCGTCGGGAGTCCGTACCACCTCGCCGGTGGCCTCCACTCCCCCGCCGCTCGGGGCGGGCCTGGCAGCCTCGACCGGGCCGGGCCTCACCGAGGTCGGCATCCACGTTCTCGCCCAGCCGGGCGGGAACGGTGCGATCGAGGTCCTCGAGCAGCTGCGGCTGCGGTCGCCGGTCGCCGTCCTGGACATCACTGCGCCTGTGGTCGCCGGCATCCCTGGTCTGGTGGGCGCACAACCGGCCGTGGCGGGCCTGCGGATGACGGCAGACGGCGCTCCGGTCATCCTCCCGGTCGGCGAACCGACCACGTCGCGCCGGGTCGCCCTCGCCTACCCGGCAACCGCGATCTCGTTGCGCTACCGCCTGGAAGGAGCGATCGCCCGGGTCAACCCATCACCGGTCGGGCGGGTCCTGATGGCCATCTCACCCATCGCCGCCAAGGGGCGCGGTCAGCTCCCGGTCGTCGTCCAGGTGATCGGCCCCGGGGTCCGCAACCTGGTCTGTCCACGCCTGAGCACGGGGGCCCAGCTCTGCGGCCGTGAGCAGGGGTCCGTGTGGTCGACGCCCGCCATGCCGGCCGACCTGTCACTGGTGGTCGCCCAGGTCGACGTGCCGCCCGTGACCTGAGTCCGGACCGCCCGGTCGGCAGCCGGTGAGGTATGCCATATCCGTGGCCGGTTCGACGGGCCAGGTCGGGGCTGGGCCACAGCGTCCATGCGTCCGACGCGGAAGGCCCGAACCGCCGGGTCCGGGCCTTCCCCTCGTGAGCCGGGCTCACGGCATACCCGGGCTCAGTTGCCGGTGAGCTTCTCCCGCAGGGCGGCCAGCGCCTCGTCGGACGCCAGCGTGCCCTCGGCCACCGCCGCCGGTGGCGGCACCGGCGCACCGCCGGTGGACGGGGCGGCAGCGTCGTCGTCGGAGGATGAGGTGTCCCCTGTCGCCGACGAGTAGGACGTCGCCGTGCTCGCGCCCGACGCAGCGTCGGCGTCGGCCCTGGACGCGGACTCGACCTGCGCCTTGTGGGCCTCCCACCGGGTGTTGGCCTCGGCGTACTGCTTCTCCCACTGCTCCCGCTGCGGCTCGTAGCCGGGCAGCCACTCGTTGGTCTCCGGGTCGAAGCCCTCGGGGTACTTGTAGTTGCCGGACTCGTCGTACTCGGCGGCCATCCCGTAGAGCGTCGGGTCGAACTCGGCGACCCCGGCGCCCTCGTTGGCCTGCTTGAGCGACAGCGAGATCCGGCGACGCTCGAGGTCGATGTCGATGACCTTGACGAAGATGTCGTCGCCGACCCCGGCGACCTGCTCCGGCAGCTCCACGTGGCGCTCCGCCAGCTCGGAGATGTGCACCAGGCCCTCGATGCCGTCGTCGACGCGGACGAAGGCGCCGAACGGTACGAGCTTGGTCACCTTGCCCGGCACGACCTGGCCGATCGCGTGGGTCCGGGCGAAGTGCTGCCACGGGTCCTCCTGCGTCGCCTTGAGCGAGAGCGAGACCCGCTCGCGGTCCATGTCGACGTCGAGGACCTCGACGGTCACCTCGGTGCCCACCTCGACGACCTCGGAGGGGTGGTCGATGTGCTTCCAGGACAGCTCGGACACGTGGACGAGGCCGTCGACGCCACCGAGGTCGACGAACGCCCCGAAGTTGACGATGCTGCTGACGAGGCCGGTGCGGACCTGGCCCTTCTGCAGCTCCTTGAGGAACGTCGTGCGCACCTCGGACTGGGTCTGCTCCAGCCACGCCCGGCGCGAGAGGACGACGTTGTTGCGGTTCTTGTCCAGCTCGATGATCTTCGCCTCGATCTGCTTGCCGACGTACGGCTGCAGGTCGCGGACGCGCCGCATCTCGACGAGGGAGGCGGGCAGGAAGCCGCGCAGGCCGATGTCGAGGATGAGCCCGCCCTTGACGACCTCGATGACGGTGCCGATGACGACCCCGTCCTCCTCCTTGACCTTCTCGATCGTGCCCCAGGCGCGCTCGTACTGGGCGCGCTTCTTGGACAGGATCAGCCGGCCCTCCTTGTCCTCCTTCTGCAGGACCAGGGCCTCGACCGCGTCACCGACCTTGACGACCTCGGACGGGTCGACGTCGTGCTTGATGGACAGCTCGCGTGAGGGGATGACCCCTTCGGTCTTGTAGCCGATGTCGAGCAGGACCTCGTCCCGGTCGACCTTGACGATGACACCCTCGACGATGTCACCGTCGTTGAAGTCCTTGATCGTCGCGTCGATCGCGGCGAGGAGGTCCTCCTCAGAGCCGATGTCGTTGATGGCGACCTGAGGGGCGGTCTTCTCGACCGTGCTGGCAGTCATGTAGGAGGGGCTCCGATGGTGGACAGTGGAGGGCAGGGACCGGTGTGCGCACAGCGGTGCGCCTTGCTGATGGTACGCGTGCCGGGCGCGGGGGGTCAAAACGCGCGACAGGCACGAGAATGTATGCCGTGAGCACCCCCGCCGGGGGCGCCGACCGGCGCCCAGCCGACCAGTCGGAGACCACCGCCGCGAACCGGTCCTGGTGGGACGGGGAGGCAGGCGCCTACTACGCGGAGCACGGCGGCTTCCTCGGCGACTCGGACTTCGTGTGGGGTCCGGAGGGACTGCGCGAGGCCGAGGCGGGCCTGCTCGGCGACGTCAGCGGCGCCCGGATCCTCGAGATCGGCGCCGGTGCCGCGCAGTGCTCCCGGTACCTCGCCGGCCAGAACGCCCGCGTGGTCGCGACCGACCTGTCCGCGGCGATGCTCCGCCAGGGTGCCGCCCTCAACGCCAAGGCCCGGCACCGACGGGTGCCGCTCGTTCAGTGCGACGGCCTGTCGCTGCCGTTCGGTGACGCGGTCTTCGAGGTGGTCTTCACGGCATACGGTGTGGTGCCGTTCGTCGCCGACTCCGCCACGGTCATGCACGAGGCCGCCCGGGTGCTCCGGCCGGGGGGCCGGTTCGTCTTCTCGACGACGCACCCGCTCCGGTGGGCGTTCCTGGACGACCCTGGCAAGGCGGGCCTGACCGTGCGGAGCTCGTACTTCGACCGGACGCCCTACGTCGAGCACGACGAGGCGGGCCGGGCGACCTGCGTGTGGAGCACCACCGCACGCTCGGTGACCGGGTCCGGGAGCTGACTGCGGCCGGCCTGCGGGTGCTCGACGTCGTCGAGCCGGAGTGGCCGGAGTCGAACACCGAGACCTGGGGGGGCTGGTCGCCGCGGCGCGGGCTGCTCATACCGGGGACGGCGATCTTCGTGGCCGAGAAGCCGGACTGAGCTGCCCGGGAGCCGCCGGGTAGCCGGTACCGAACGCGCCGAGCGCCATGCCAACGGACGAACCGGTGAACTGCAGGGCGAAGACCCGTCTGCGGTCGGCGCACTAAGCATACCCGGGCTGGGTCTCAGGGGGCCGCGTCGTGCCAGGAGCGGCCGAGGCCGATGCTGACGTCGAGGGGCACGTCCATGACGACCGCCTGGCCCATCTCGCGGCGGACCAGCTCCTCGAGGTCGTCGCG
>JBPCOG010000030.1:0-7781 GCA_051000455.1 Lapillicoccus sp.
CGCCGTCATCGGGCTCCGGCCGTCCCACGCGGGGCGCAGCTCCGCGTCTTCGATGGGTGCGGAGCGGGGCTCGGCCAGGGCATCGACGAAGCAGACTGAGTCCTGGTGCGTCAGGGACGCGTCAGGAAACGCAGCGGCACTGTGCGGACGCGAGCGGACGGGACGACCCCACACGGACAGGCGCCGCGGACGTTTCCGCAGGTCACGGACGCTTCGGTACCTCTCCGAACAGGATGGACGAGGGCCAGGCCATCTACGGATCAGAAGGGTGGAGAGCAACAACACCCTCGGCGTGGGTCGGTCGACGACGATCTGCGCCAGGCGCAGGTCGCCCAGGTGGACCTCGCTGCACTCAATCCCTGCGCTAGCGTTGGCTTGGGCGTGTGACCTGCAACGATGCCGATGGTTGGCGTGTACCTAACGGACAAGTCCCCCTCCCGACTTGTCCAATGGCTCGAGACCCCGTCCCATCTCGCTCTGGCGACTTCATGCTGAGGCCAAGAGCCGTGGCCGCTACGGAGGCTTATTGCACGCATGTTGCACGAGACCAGGTCCCGTCGGCGTTTGTGCAGGTCAAGGGCTTGCGAATTGGTGCCCCCGGCAGGATTCGAACCTGCGCCACCGCCTCCGGAGGGCGGTGCTCTATCCCCTGAGCTACGGGGGCGGCGTGCGCTTCGCGGAACGACTGCGCCCGGAGAGGTTAGCAGCCTAGGTTTGCCCCCATGGAACCGGCGCCGGGGGGACCGCCCGCTCCAGGGCCAGAACCGCCAGGGCCGGGAGCAGGACGCACCGTGCTCGTGTGTGACGACACCGAGTCCATCCGCCGGCTCATCCGGGTCAACCTCGAGCTCGAGGGGTTCGAGGTCGTCGAGGCGCTCGAGGGCGGCGCCGCGCTCGACATCCTCGTCGAGCGGGCCCGGACCGGGACGTTGCCGGACGTCCTCGTCCTCGACTCGCAGATGTCCCCCCGCGACGGCTGGTGGGCGATCGCGAGGATCCGGTCCGACCCGACGCTGGTCGACCTCCCCGTGGTGATGGTGACCGCCTCGCTCCAGCACCACCAACGCAGCAACGCCGGCGCAGTCCTCGACGCCTTCGTCGGCAAGCCGTTCGACCCTGAGCGCCTCGTCGAGCTGGTCGTCGGGTTCGCCGCCCACGGACGCGCCTTCAGGCCAGCGGGCGGCCCATAGGATCGGCCGGTGACCCGGTCGGGTCGGGCGCCTGCTCGCCACCACCCGGTATGCCGTTCCCTCGCCCCCGGCCGACGCCGGCGTCACGGTTCCGGAGAGGATGTAGCCATGCGCGCTCATGAGGCCGGGGCACTGCACGCCGAAGGGCACCGCGGGCCTGCGTGGCTACGCCCGCCCGAGGACGTCAACGCCCTGCTGCCGTCGCTGTGGGCGCGCTCCGTCGGCCGCGGCGCGGACGGGGTGCTCACCGTGGCGGGGGTCGGGGTCACGGAGCTCGCCGAGCGGTTCGGCACTCCGGCCTACGTGGTCGACGAGGACGACTTCCGGCGCCGGGCCGCGCAGTTCCGGGACGGCTACGCCGACGCGTTCGGCGCCCTCTGCGGGGGCGCGGACGTCTACTACGCGGGCAAGGCGTTCCTCTGCACCGAGGTGGTCCGCTGGGTGCGCGAGGAGGGCCTGCGTCTCGACGTGTGCACCGGCGGCGAGCTTGCGGTGGCGGTCCGTGCCGGGATGCCCGGGGAGCAGGTCGGCATGCACGGCAACAACAAGTCGGTCGCCGAGCTCGAAGCCGCCGTCCATCATGGCGTCGGGCGGGTCGTCGTGGACTCCTTCGACGAGATCGAGCGCCTCGCCGCGGTGGCGCAGCGGCTGGGGGCGAGCGCGGGCGTCCTCGTCCGCGTCACCGTCGGCGTCGAGGCGCACACCCACGAGTTCATCGCGACCGCGCACGAGGACCAGAAGTTCGGCTTCTCCCTGAGCGGGGGAGCGGCGGCGGAGGCGGTGCGCGCGGTGCTCCGGCATACCCCGCACCTGCGCCTGCTCGGCCTGCACAGCCACATCGGGTCCCAGATCTTCGACACGTCCGGCTTCGAGGTGTCCGCCCGTCGGGTCCTCGGCCTGCACGCGGACGTCGCTGGCGAGCACGGGCTCGAGCTCCCGGAGCTCGACCTCGGGGGCGGCTTCGGGATCGCCTACACGACGGAGCAGGACCCGCTGGCGCCGAAGGACCTGGCCGTGCAGATGGCCGACATCGTCGAGCGGGAGTGCCGCGCGCACGGGGTCACCGTCCCCCGAATCTCCATCGAGCCGGGTCGGGCGATCGCCGGCCCGAGCACCTTCACCCTCTACGAGGTGGGCACCGTCAAGCCGGTCGAGCTCGACGGGGGCGCCTCGCGCACCTACGTGTCGGTCGACGGCGGGATGAGCGACAACATCCGCCCCGCCCTCTACGACGCCGACTACTCCTGCACGCTCGCCAACCGGGTGAGCGACGCCGCACCGGTGCTGGCCCGCGTGGTGGGCAAGCACTGCGAGAGCGGGGACATCGTCGTCAAGGACGAGTTCCTCCCGTCGGATGTCCGCGCGGGCGACCTCGTGGCAGTGCCGGGGACGGGTGCCTACTGCAGGTCCCTCTCGAGCCAGTACAACCACGTGCCGCGTCCTCCCGTCGTCGCCGTGAAGGACTCGGCGGCACGGCTCATCGTGCGCCGCGAGACGGTCGAGGACCTGCTGGCCCTCGATGTCGGGTGCTGAGGGTGACGCGACCGCGGGCCGGTGCCGGCCGCAGGTCCTCGCCTGCCGTCGTCCGGATGGCGGGACAACCGGCTGTCGGCACGCGCCGAGAGGACAGGATCCACACGTGGTGACGACGACGGAGCACGCGGGCCCCGCGCCCCTGCGGGTGGCGCTGCTCGGGTGCGGAGTGGTCGGGTCCTCGGTGGCCCGGCTGTTGACCGCCCACGCCGACGACCTCGCGGCACGCATCGGCAGGCCACTGCAGGTCGTCGGGATCGCGGTGCGCCGGCCGGGCAAGGACCGTTCGGAGACGGGTGTCCACCCGGCGCTGTTCACCACCGATGCGATGGACCTGGTCGGCCGCGCCGACGTGGTGATCGAGGTGATCGGCGGGATCGAGCCGGCCCGGGCGCTCATCCTGGCAGCGATGGGACACGGCGCCTCCGTCGTGACGGCCAACAAGGCGCTCCTCGCCGAGGACGGCCCGACACTGTATGCCGCGGCCCAGGACGGGGGTGTCGACCTCTACTACGAGGCCGCGGTGGCCGGCGCCATCCCGCTGCTGCGACCGCTGCGCGAGTCGCTCGCCGGCGACGACGTTCGCAGGGTCCTCGGCATCGTCAACGGGACGACCAACTACGTGCTGGACAAGATGGACTCCACCTGGGCCGGGTTCGCCGACGCGGTCGAGCAGGCTCAGGCCCTCGGCTACGCCGAGGCGGACCCCACCGCTGACATCGAGGGCTTCGACGCGGCCGCCAAGGCAGCCATCCTCGCCTCGCTGGCCTTCCACACCCGCGTCTCGAACCGGGACGTCTACCGCGAGGGGATCACGGAGGTGACGGCGGCTGACGTCCAGGCGGCCCGGGAGATGGACTGCGTCGTCAAGCTGCTGGCCATCTGCGAGCGGTCCGACGGCGCGAACGGCTCCCCGCCCGGGGTCTCGGTGCGGGTCCACCCCGCGATGATCCCCCGGTCCCACCCGCTCGCCGGGGTCAGGGAGGCGTTCAACGCGGTCTTCGTCGAGGCCGACGCGGCGGGCCAGCTGATGTTCTACGGGCGCGGCGCGGGCGGGGACCCCACCGCCTCGGCGGTCCTCGGTGATCTCGTCGCGGTCGCGCGGCACCGGGTGGCCGGCGGGCGCGGGCCGGGGGAGAGCGCCTACGCGGACCTCCCGCTGCTCGGGATCGGACAGGTCCAGACCCGCTACCACATCAGCCTGGACGTGGCCGACCGCCCCGGGGTGCTGGCGCAGGTCGCCTCGGTCTTCGCCGAGCGCCACGTGTCGATCGAGACCGTGCGACAGCAGCTGCTGCCCGGGCACGGCGAGGACGGCGCGGCCAGCCTGGTCGTCGTGACCCACTCGGCGTCGGACGCCGCGCTCTCCGCCACCGTGGAGGCGCTCGGGGGACTGCCCGTGGTCCGGGGGGTCAACTCGGTGATGCGGGTGGAGGGCGGCGGCTGAGATGGCCCACCAGTGGCGCGGGGTCATCCACGAGTACGCCGACCGGTTGCCGATGCTGGCCGGGGCGCCGGTCGTCACCCTGCGCGAGGGGGGCACCCCGCTGATCCCCGCGGCACACCTCTCCTCCCTCGTCGGTGCCGAGGTGTGGCTGAAGTACGAAGGGCTCAACCCCACCGCGTCGTTCAAGGACCGCGGGATGACCACCGCCATCTCGGTCGCCGCGCGGCGCGGGGCACGGGCCGTCATCTGTGCGTCCACCGGCAACACCAGCGCCTCGGCTGCAGCGTATGCCGTCAAGGCCGGCATGACGTGCGGGGTGCTCGTCCCGGAGGGCAAGATCGCGATGGGCAAGCTGAGCCAGGCGATCGCGCACGGCGCGACCCTGCTGCAGGTGGAGGGCAGTTTCGACGACTGCCTCACCCTGGCGCGCAAGCTCGCCGAGGCGTATCCCGTCGAGCTGGTCAACTCGGTGAACCCGGCTCGGATCGAGGGCCAGAAGACCGCCGCCTTCGAGGTGGTCGACGCGCTCGGCGACGCGCCGGACATCCACTGCCTCCCGGTGGGCAACGCGGGAAACATCACGGCCTACTGGAGGGGGTACCGCGAGTACCACCGGGACGCCGAGACCCCCGGCCCGGCCTCTCGGCTGCCGAGGATGTGGGGCTTCCAGGCTGAGGGAGCCGCACCCATCGTCCGGGGGCACCCCGTCGACCACCCCGAGACGATCGCGACCGCGATCCGCATCGGCAACCCGGCTTCGTGGGCCCAGGCCGTCACCGCCCGTGACGACTCCGGAGGCCTGATCGCCGCGGTGTCCGACGAGCAGATCCTCACCGCGCACCGGATCCTGTCCGCGCGGGAGGGCGTCTTCGTCGAGCCCGGCTCGGCGGCCTCGGTCGCGGGGCTGCTGGCGGAGCATGAGGCCGGACGGGTACCCGCTCACGCGCGGGTCGTCTGCACGCTGACGGGGCACGGCCTCAAGGACCCGCAGTGGGCCCTGCGGCAGGCCGACGGCTCCGAGATCGTCCCGACCCGTGTCCCGGTCGACGCCCTAACGGCGGCGACGGCACTCGGGCTCGAGGGCTGAGGGGTGCGCCACCTCCCGGCGGGTGCCGCGGTCCGGGTCAGATCGCCGGCGAGCGCCGCCAACCTCGGACCGGGTTTCGACTCCGTGGGCCTCGCGCTGGGGCTGTGGGACGAGTACGACGTCGTCGTCACCCGGGACGCCGGGCTGCTCATCGAGGTGAGCGGCGAGGCGGCTGGGGACGTGCCCACGGACGAGTCCCACCTCGTCCACCGGTCCATGGTGCGCACGTTCCGCGAGCTCGGCGTGGTGACGCCCCCTGGCCTTCACGTCCTCGCTCGCAACGGGGTGCCGCACGGGCGCGGCCTCGGCTCCTCGGCCACGGCCATCGTCGCGGGCGTCGTTGCGGCACAAGGGCTGGGTGCGCTGGCCGCGAGCGCGGAGCGCGGCTGCGGGACCGCTGTGCCCGTCGACCTGGCACGGGCCAACAACCTTGCCAGCGAGCTGGAGGGTCACCCCGACAACGCCTCCGCCAGCGTGTTCGGGGGGATGACCCTGTCCTGGACGGCGGACCCCGGGACCAGTCGCGCGGGCGAGACGTCCACGGTCAGCCTCACCGTCCACCCCACGGTCACTGCCGTGGTGTTCCTCCCCGAGGCCCGGCTGGCGACCCACGCGGCACGGGCGGTCCTGCCCGCGTGGGTGGCGCACCGGGACGCTGCCCTGAACTCCGCCCGCGCCGCACTGCTCGTCGAGGCGGTGACGCGTCGGCCCGACCTGCTGCTCCCGGCCACCAGGGACTGGTTGCACCAGGAGGCGCGACGGGCCTCGTTCGCCCCCTCGATGGCACTGGTGGACAGCCTGCGGTCCGACGGCCACGCCGCGGTGATCTCCGGGGCCGGCCCGAGTGTGCTCGTGCTGACGACCGCGGGCGACGCGGCGCAGGTGCTCCCCCGCGGCGGGATGGCCGGCTGGCGGCGCCTGGAACCCGGCATACCGGCGGCCGGCGCGACGGTGACGCAGATCTGACGCACGACTGGAGCACCGGTCTGCCACCCGGCGCAGGCGCGAAACGCCACCGAACCTGGAAGCCCTGCGCGATGATTGGTGTTACATTATTGGCACATCGCACTGCGGAGCCGTTCGTCAGCCAGCAGAGTGCGACGCACAACCCCCACGCAAGGGCGGCTCGACTCGCCCGTGACGCGCTCGTGCGCACCCACACGTGGAAACCACCTGGCCGGGAGGATCTCCTGAGCCAAACAAAACCGGTGCCGGCCACGAGCCGCACCCATTACGAGGGGGAAGGATCCTTCGTGACAGACACCACCGCACTGGCCGCACCGTCGGCCACGGCGTCGTCGACCGGCCTGTCGGCCATGAACGTCACCGAGCTCAAGGGCGTCGCGTCCGGGCTCGGCATCACCGGCACCGCCAAGATGCGCAAGGGCGACCTCGTCGCCGCCATCGCGAACCACCGGTCCGGTTCCCGTCCGGGCCCCTCGGTGGAGCGCCGTGACCCCACGCCCGGCACGTCCGCGCCCGAGCCGGCGTCGCCCGCCGCGCGCAACCGCTTCGAGCGTGACGGCGCCTTCTCCCAGGAGAGCCAGCAGGCGCAGCAGGCCGAGGGCTTCGAGCGCCACCCGGACGCCGGAGCGGCGCAGACCGTCGGCAACGGGCACCAACCCCGGGAGGAGCAGAGCCGCGACCGCCAGGGCCGCGCCCCCCAGAACCGGGATTCCCAGAACCGGGAGGCGGCACCGACCGGCGGGGAGCAGGGCCGCGACCGGCAGGGCCGCGACGGCCAGAACGGCGCACGGCAGAACCGTCAGGGTCAGCAGACCCACGACAGCGGCCAGAACCGGGACGGCGGCCAGAACCGGGACGGTGGCCAGAACCGGGACGGCGGCCAGAACCGTCAGGGTGCCCCGGCCGGGCCCCCCGCCCGCTACGACGACGACGAGCGCGGCGGCCGCCGCCGCAGCCGGCAGCGCAGCCGGGACCGCAAGCGCGGCCGCGGCCAGGGCGGAGGTGGCGAGGAGCCCACCGACAACGAGGTGCAGGTCTCCGTCGACGACGTGCTCGTTCCTGTCGCCGGCATCCTCGACGTGTTCGACAGCTACGGGTTCGTGCGGACCTCCGGCTACCTGCCCGGCGCCAACGACGTGTACGTCCCGCTGGGCATGGTCAGGAAGCACGGCCTGCGCAAGGGTGACGCGGTCACCGGATCGGTCCGGGCGCTGCGCGACGGCGAGCAGCCGACGAGCGGGCCCAGCCGCCAGAAGTTCAACGCGCTGGTCAGCCTCGAGACCGTCAACGGGACGAGCCCTGAGCAGTCCAGGGAGCGGGTCGAGTTCGGCAAGCTGACCCCGCTCTACCCCCAGGAGCGGCTGCGGCTCGAGACCGCGTCGAACATCCTCACGACCAGGCTCATCGACCTCGTCGCCCCGATCGGCAAGGGCCAGCGCGGGCTCATCGTCAGCCCCGCCAAGGCCGGCAAGACGCTGATCCTGCAGGCCATCGCCAACGCCATCACGACGAACAACCCCGAGGCCCACCTCATGGTCGTCCTGGTCGACGAGCGCCC
>JBPCOG010000398.1:0-2855 GCA_051000455.1 Lapillicoccus sp.
CCCGCAGAATGATGGCGGCCGGCGCGCGGCTGCAGCGGCCGTGGTGTCGGAGGCGGTGGCCATCGCCCTGGAGGCCCAGGCCCAGCACTCCGCGGAGGCGGTTCTCGTGACCGCTGCTGCGGTGGCCGAGGCCGCCCGGGTGGCGGCGGACGCGGCCGAGGCGGCTCGAGCGGCGCGGGCCTGTGCGGCCGAGCTCGCGGCTGAGGCCCTGGCTGACAGCGCCGTCCACACGGCCGCCGAGGTCCAGTCCCACGCGGACGCGTCAGCCGCCAAGCTGACCACGGCTGCATCGGTGGCCGCAGAGGTCGTCGCCGCGTCGGTCTCTCCCGGCCGAGAGGCCGAGGCTGCCCGGACCGCTGTCGACGTGCTGGAAACCGCCAGGGTGCTCGCCGTGGCCACCGCGCAGGACACCGCTGCTGCCGCCGCGTCGGTGGTGGCAGCGGTGGCCGCCGCCGCCGCGCAGGTCGCGGCGACGGTCACGGCCGCGGCGCTTGCCTTCGAGCGAGAGGTTGCCGATGCTGCGGGCGGCCGGGAAGCGGTGGCAACCGCCACCCAGCAGGAGGTCGCCGCGGACACCGACGGGCAGGCCGTCGCTACCGCCATGGTGGCGCGCGAGGCAGCGTCCGCGGTAAGGATGCTCGCGGTCTGACGCATGGCCCGGTGGCGCGATGCGAGGTCCGTGCGGTCCCGCCCCTATGCCCCGCCAGCGGTCAGGAGCCGCCCAGCCGGGCGAGGAGGAGCTCACGGACCCGGGCGGCGTCGGCCTGCCCCTGGGCCTGCTTCATCACCAGGCCGATCAGCGCCCCGACCGCCTGCACCTTGCCCCCGCGCACCCGATCGGCGACCGCGGCGTTGGCCGCGATGACCTCGTCCACGGCCCGCTCCAGGGCACCGTCGTCCCGGACCAGCTGCAGCCCCCGGGCGTCCGCGACCGCGACCGGGGGACCCTCGCCGCTGAGGACCGCGTCGAGCACCTGACGCGCCATCGAGTCGTTGAGCCGGCCCCGCCTCACCATCTCGTCGAGCTCGGCGATGTGCGCGGGCGTGACCCGACGATCGGCGGCATACCCTGCCACGTCCTGGCCCTCGGCGTTGGCGCGCCTGGCGACCTCGCCGCTCCACCACTTGCGGGCACCCTGCGGGCTCGCGCCCGCGGCCACCGACGCCTCGATGAGCTCGACGGCCCCGGCGTTGACGACGTCGCGCATCTCGAGGTCCGAGTAGCCCCAGCCCAGCTGCAGGCGCCGACGGCGCGCCGGCGGCGGCTCGGGCAGCGTGGCGCGCAGCCGCTGCACCGTCTCGGGGGTCGGGGCGACGGGCACGAGGTCGGGCTCGGGGAAGTAGCGGTAGTCCTCGGCGTCGGACTTCTCCCGGCCCGAGGTCGTCACACCGGTGTCCTCGTGCCAGTGCCGGGTCTCCTGCAGGATGCTGCCGCCCTCGGCGAGGATCGCGGCGTGCCGGGTGATCTCGTACCGGATCGCCCGCTCGACGGAGCGCAGCGAGTTGACGTTCTTGGTCTCGGTGCGGGTGCCCAGCGGGACCGCTTCCTGCCCGGCACTGTCGGGCGCCGCGCCCGGGACGCGAGGGCGCAGCGAGACGTTGGCGTCGCAGCGCATCGAGCCCTGCTCCATCCGCACGTCGGAGACACCGAGGGCCCGCAGCAGGTCGCGCAGCGCCGAGACGTACGCCTTGGCCACCTCGGGAGCCCGCTCGCCGGACCCGGTCATCGGCTTGGTGACGATCTCGATGAGTGGTATGCCGGCACGGTTGTAGTCGACGAGCGAGTGGTCCGCGCCGTGGATCCGGCCGGTGGCGCCCCCGACGTGCAGCGACTTGCCGGTGTCCTCCTCCATGTGCGCCCGCTCGATCTCGACGCGGTAGGTGGTGCCGTCCGGAAGCTCGACGTCGAGGTGGCCCCCGACGGCGATCGGCTCGTCGTACTGCGAGGTCTGGAAGTTCTTCGGCATGTCCGGGTAGAAGTAGTTCTTGCGGGCGAACCGGCACCACGGCGCGATCTCGGACCCCAGCGCCAGCCCGATCCGGATCGCCGACTCGACGGCCTTCTCGTTGACGACGGGCAGGGCGCCCGGCAGCCCCAGGCACACCGGGCACACCTGGGTGTTGGGGGCGGCCCCGAACACCGTCGCGCAGCCACAGAACATCTTCGTCGCCGTGTTGAGCTCGACGTGGACCTCGAGGCCGGTCACCGGGTCGAACGACGCCACGGACTGCTCGTAGGTCGGCAGGTTCACCATCTCAGGCCTCCCTCGTGGTCGGCGGGCCGGGGGAGAGGGCTGTTTCAACAGTGAAACAGGGTTCGGGCGCGGGGTCCGCGGCCGGGACGTCCGCACCCAGCCCGGGGGCACCCGCGAGCAGCGGGGCCCCCCAGCGTTCGAGGAGCCGGCGCTCGAGTGCCGAGCCCACGGCATACAGGCGCTCGTCGCGCATCCCCGGGGCGAGGACCTGGATGCCCGTCGGGAGGCCGTCCTCCGGGGCGAGACCACTCGGCAGGGACAGGCCCGGGACGCCCGCGAGGTTCGCCGGGATCGTCGCGACGTCGTTGAGGTACATCGCCATCGGGTCGTCGAGCTTCTCCCCGATCCGGAACGCGGTGGTCGGGGCGGTCGGGGACACGAGCACGTCGGCGCGCTGGAAGGCGGCGGTGAAGTCCCGGGCGATGAGGGCACGCACCTTCTGCGCCTGGCCGTAGTAGGCGGCGTAGTAGCCGGAGCTGAGGGCGTAGGTGCCGAGGATGATGCGCCGTTTGACCTCGGAACCGAACCCGGCCTCGCGGGTGGCGGCCAGCACCTGCTCCGCGCTCGGGTCCTCGACACCCGGCGGGCTGACCCGGAGCC
>JBPCOG010000351.1:0-5840 GCA_051000455.1 Lapillicoccus sp.
CCCGTCGTGCGCGTAGCGGTAGCCCTCCCCGTGTCCGATCCGGGCGGCACCGGCATACCCGCTCCCGCGCAGGTGGACCGGCACGGCCCCGCCCTTGCCGGCCCGGACGTCCGCGATGGCCTCGTTGACCGCGAGGTAGGCACTGTTCGACTTCGGTGCCATGGCGTTGTGGACGACCGCCTGGGCGAGGATGATGCGGGCCTCGGGCATGCCGATCTGCGCCACCGCGTGCATCGCCGCGACTGCCGTCTGCAGCGCCGTCGGGTCGGCCATCCCCACGTCCTCGCTCGCGGCGATGACGATGCGCCGGGCCACGAAGCGCGGGTCCTCCCCGGCCTCGAGCATCCGCGCGAGGTAGTGCAGCGCGGCGTCGACGTCGCTGCCCCTCATCGACTTGATGAGGGCGCTGGCGACGTCGTAGTGCTGGTCCCCGGCACGGTCGTAGCGGACCGCTGCCTGGGCCACCGCGCGCTCGACGTGGGCCAGGGTGACCGTGACCGGGCCCTCCGCGCGCGCCCCGGGTTCGCCGGGCTCGTCGGGCGCGCCGGGCTCGTCGGACGCGCCGGGCTCGTCGGGCGGGAGGGCGTCCAGGGCCACGCCGGCCGCGGCCTCGAGGGACATCAACGCCCGGCGGGCGTCGCCCCCCGCCATGCGCACGAGGTGCTCCGTGGCCTCGGGCGCGAGGGCGAACGCCCCGTCCAGGCCGCGCTGGTCGGTGACCGCGCCCGCGAGCAGGTCGCCGACGTCCTCGTCCGACAGGGACGTGAGGGTGACGAGCACCGAGCGCGAGAGCAGCGGGGCGATGACGCTGAAGGAGGGATTCTCGGTCGTCGCGGCGACGAGGATGACCAACCGGTTCTCGACACCGGGCAGCAGTGCGTCCTGCTGGGCCTTGCTGAACCGGTGGATCTCGTCGAGGAACAGCACGGTCTGGCGCCCGTAGAGGTCGCGCTCCCGGGCAGCGGCGTCCATCACGGCGCGGACGTCCTTGACACCCGCGGTCACCGCGGACAGCTCGACGAAGGCCCGGTCGGCGGCCGTCGCGACGAGGTGGGCGAGGGTGGTCTTGCCCGTGCCCGGTGGTCCCCAGATGATGGCCGAGAGCGGACCGGCCGGCCCGGTGGACCCCTCGACCAGCCGGCGCAGCGGGCTGCCCGTGCGCAGCACGTCGCGCTGTCCGCGGACCTCGTCGAGGGTGCGTGGGCGCATCCGGACCGCGAGGGGCGGGACCCCCGCGCCGCTCGCCGGCAGCGGGCCACCGGTGCGGGCTGCGGCGAAGAGGTCGTCCGGGCTCATCGACCCGGGTCCACCGCGTCGACGCCGGCCTCCCGGCGCTGCTGCGCGGTGATCGGCGCCGGTGCGGCGGTGAGCGGGTCGAAGCCGCCCCCGGACTTGGGGAAGGCGATGACGTCCCGGATCGAGTCGGTCCCCGACAGCAGCGCGCAGATCCGGTCCCAGCCGAAGGCGATGCCACCGTGCGGGGGGGCGCCGTAGGCGAAGGCGTCGAGGAGGAACCCGAACTTCTCCTGCGCCTCGGCGGCGTCGAGGCCCATGACGGAGAAGACCCGCTCCTGCACGTCGCGGCGGTGGATCCGGATGGACCCCCCGCCGATCTCGTTGCCGTGGCAGACCAGGTCGTAGGCGTAGGCCAGCGCGGTACCGGGATCTGTGTCGAAGGTGTCCAGGAACTCGGCCTTGGGCGAGGTGAAGGCGTGGTGCACGGCCGTCCACGCGCCGCCACCGACGGTGACGTCGCCGGCTGCCACCGCCTCGGAGGCGGGCTCGAACAGCGGCGCGTCGAGCACCCACAGCAAGGACCAGGCGCCGGTGTCGACGAGGTCACCGCGCCGGCCGATCTCGACGCGGGCCGCCCCGAGCAGCGTCCGGGCCGCCTTGGCCGCGCCGGCGGCGAAGAAGATGCAGTCGCCGGGTGCCGCCCCGACGTGGGACGCCAGACCGGCCCGCTCCTCATCGGTGAGGTTCTTCGCCACGGGGCCACCGAGCTGGCCGTCGTCGCCGACGAGGACGTAGGCAAGCCCCTTGTCCCCGCGCTGCCGGGCCCAGTCCTGCCACCCGTCGAGGACCTTGCGCGGCTGGGACGCTCCCCCGGGCATGACGACGGCGCCGACGTAGTCCTGCTGGAACACCCGGAAGCTGGTGCCCGCGAAGAACGCCGTGCAGTCGGCGAGCTCCTGCCCGAAGCGCAGGTCCGGCTTGTCCGACCCGTAGCGGGCCATCGCCTCGGCGTACGTCATCCGCGGGAACGGGGTGGGCAGGTCGACGCCGACGAGCCGCCAGAGCGCGACGGCGATCTGCTCGCTGAGGGCGATGACGTCGTCCTGCTCGACGAAGCTCATCTCGACGTCGAGCTGGGTGAACTCCGGCTGCCGGTCGGCGCGGAAGTCCTCGTCCCGGTAGCACCGCGCGATCTGGTAGTAGCGCTCCATCCCGGCGACCATGAGCAGCTGCTTGAACAGCTGGGGACTCTGCGGCAGGGCGTACCAGGAGCCAGGACGCAGCCGGGCCGGCACGAGGAAGTCCCGCGCCCCCTCTGGCGTGGACCGGGTCAGCGTCGGGGTCTCGATCTCGACGAAGTCGTGGGCGTCGAGGACGGCGCGGGCGGCCGCGTTGACCCGGGAGCGCAGCCGGAGTGCCGATCCGGCCGAGGAGGTGCCCGGCCGGCGCAGGTCGAGGTAGCGGTACCTCAGGCGCGTCTCCTCCCCGACGGAGACCCGTTCGTCGAGCTGGAACGGCAGCGCCGCGCTCGGGTTGAGGACATCGACCTCGCGGGCGACGACCTCCACCTCACCGGTGGGCAGGTCGGCGTTGGCGTTGCCCTCCGGCCGCCCGCGGACCTCCCCGGTGACCCGGACGCAGTACTCGTTGCGCACGTCGTGCGCACCGCCCGCGTCGAGCACCTCGTCGCGGACCACCACCTGGGCGACCCCGGACGCGTCGCGCAGGTCGAGGAACGCCACCCCCCCGTGGTCGCGTCGGCGGGCGACCCAGCCCGCGAGCGTGACGGTCTGGCCGGTGTGGCCGGCATGCAGCGTGCCGGCCTCATGGGTGCGGAGCACGGGAGATTCCTTCGTCGTGGGGGTCTCCTCGATGGCGCGAGGCCCGCCCATCCTACGGACCGGCCGGCCTGCGCCTCGAGCGTGTTTCGCGCCAGGGACGGCTCACCGGTATGCCGGGTGCCAGGGCCACGGCTCGTCGTGCGGCCGCAACGGGGTCCAGCCCTGCTCCCGCGCCCCGTGGGCCGCCAGGACGCCGATCACCGCGCCGGGGTTGTGCACCTGCCCCGCCAGCACCGCGGCATACGCCTCGTCGAGCGGCACCCACAGCGTCCTCATGCCCGCCTCCTCGGCCTCGCGCTCGAAGCGGTCGCCGTCCTCGACGTCGCGCAGGTCCCGGGCGAGGAAGACGCGCAGCGCCTCCGACATCCCACCCGGCGAGGAGGCGAAGTCGATGAGCACGTGCCAGGCGCCCGCGACGAGGTCGGCCTCCTCGGCGAGCTCCCGCGCTGCGGCCTCCCACGGTGGCTCGCCCGCCACGTCGAGCAGGCCGGCCGGCAGCTCCCACTCCATGGTGCGCACCGGGTGGCGGTACTGGCGGATCATCAGGATGTGGTCGACCCCGTCGAGCTCGCGCAGGGCCAGCACGTGGACCGCCCCCGGGTGCTCGACGTACTCACGGGTGACCGGCCCGACGTCGCCGAGGTCGACGGTGTCGCGTCGCACGTCCCACACGAGGCCGTGGTAGACGAGCTCCGAGCGGCTGACCGGCTGGTCGACGACCTCGTCGACGAGGTCGGCTCCTGAGCCGACCGGCGCGTGCAGCCCCGTGCCGGCGGCGTCGAGCCCCATGTCAGCGGGGGGTCGCGGCGGTCGCCGCAGCGCTCCGGCGCCGCTCGACCTCGAAGAAGCGTTCGCCGCGCTGGCGGTCCAGGGCCGCCTCCACGAGGCCGGCGAACAGCGGGTGGGCGCGGTGCGGGCGGGACAGGAACTCCGGGTGCGCCTGGGTCCCGACGTAGTAGGGATGGACGTCCGTCGGCAGCTCGACGAACTCGATGAGCTGCCCGTCCGGGGATGTGCCGGAGAAGACCAGGCCCGCGTCCTCGAGCAGGCCCCGGTAGGCGTTGTTGACCTCGTAGCGGTGCCGGTGGCGCTCTGCCACCTCGGTCACGCCGTAGGCCTTGGCGATGACGCTGCCCTCGGCGAGCCCGGCCGGGTACAGGCCCAGGCGCATGGTGCCCCCGAGGTCGCCCCCGCCGTCGACGAACGCCTTCTGCTCCTCCATCGTCGCGATGACCGGGTCGCTGCCGCCGGGGTCGAACTCCGACGACGACGCCGCGGGGACGCCGGCAACGTTGCGGGCGTACTCGATGACCATGCACTGCAGCCCCAGGCAGATCCCGAGCGTCGGGACCTGGCGCTCCCGCGCCCAGCGCAGCGCGCCGAGCTTGCCCTCGATGCCACGCACGCCGAAGCCGCCCGGGACGATGACCGCGTCGACGCCGCCGAGTGCCTTGCTGGCCCCCGCGGGCGTCTGGCACTGGTCGCTGGCCACCCAGCGGATGTTGACCCGGGCGTTGTGGTGGAAGCCGCCGGCGCGCATGGCCTCGATCACCGACAGGTAGGCGTCGGGCAGGTCGATGTACTTGCCCACCAGCGCGATCTCCACGGTGTGGTCCGGGTCGTGGACCCGCTGCAGCATCTGGTCCCACGCCTTCCAGTCGACGTCACGGAAGTTCAGCCCGAGCCGGCGGATGACGTAGGCGTCGAGCCCCTCGCGGTGCAGCACCTTGGGGATGTCGTAGATGCTCGACGCGTCGACCGCGGCCGCGCAGGCCTCGACCTCGACGTCGCACATCAGCGAGATCTTGCGCTTGATGCCGTCCGGGATCTCGCGGTCCGCCCGGAGCACGAGGCCGTCGGGCTGGATGCCGACCTGGCGCAGGGCGGCCACCGAGTGCTGCGTCGGCTTGGTCTTCAGCTCACCGCTCGGCGCGAGGTAGGGCACCAGCGAGACGTGCAGGAAGAAGACGTTCTCGCGGCCGACGTCGTGCCGGACCTGGCGGGCCGCCTCGAGGAACGGCAGCGACTCGATGTCCCCGACCGTGCCGCCGATCTCGGTGATGATGACGTGCGGCGCGTCCCGCGTCCCGGTCGCGAGGGCCCGCATCCGGGACTTGATCTCGTTGGTGATGTGCGGGATGACCTGCACGGTGTCGCCGAGGTACTCCCCGCGCCGCTCCTTGGCGATGACAGTGCTGTAGATCTGCCCCGTCGTGACGTTGGCGGAGCCGACGAGGTTGACGTCGAGGAAGCGCTCGTAGTGGCCGATGTCGAGGTCGGTCTCGGCGCCGTCGTCCGTGACGAAGACCTCACCGTGCTGGAACGGGTTCATCGTGCCCGGGTCCACGTTGAGGTAGGGGTCGAGCTTCTGCATGGTGACCCGCAGCCCCCGAGAGCGGAGCAGGTGTCCGAGGCTGGATGCCGTGAGGCCCTTGCCGAGCGAGGAGGCGACGCCTCCGGTCACAAAGATGTGTTTCGTCTGCTCCGCCACGGGTTTGCAGTCTATGTCATCCCCGTCACAGCGGCGTACCTCGCCTGCCGCTGGCGCGCCGTCCGCCTGCCGTCGGACCCGGTGGGCGCGACGTGCCGGGCACGGACGGCCGGCCGGCTGCGGATATGCCGGGTCGGCCGGCAGCATCGGGACCCGGGACGGTCTGCCTCGTCGACCTCCCCCTGTAGCGGCGTTCCCGTACCGCGCCGGACCCCTCGCCCGAGCAAGCAGCTCACGCGCGTGTTCGAGCCCGGTGCTGGCGCCGGCATCAC
>JBPCOG010000291.1:0-1266 GCA_051000455.1 Lapillicoccus sp.
GTCCCCGACCGGGTCCAGGACCCGGTGCACGCCGTACGGCGAGGACTGTCCGGCGCGATCCGGGGGCCCTGATGCCGTCATGGCGAATCTTATCCTCTCAGTCGCGGGATACGACGTGGATTCTCCTGCATCCACCGGCATATCACGGCAGATTCTTTTGTACCATCAGGACATGAGCACCGGTGTCGTCCAGCCCTACGCCTACCGGCGGCGCGAGCTGGTCGAGCCGGACTGGACCAGGCTGCCCGGCTGGTCGGCCGTCACCGAGGCGGAGTGGAACGACGTCCAGTGGCAGCGTTCGCACTGCGTCAAGAACCTGCGCCAGCTGCGCGCGCTGATGGGCGGGCTGCTCACCGACGACTTCTACGGCGATCTCGAGCGCGACCAGGCCGAGCGCGCGACGATGTCGATGCTCGTGCCTCCGCAGATGCTCAACACCATGGTGCCCTCGACCGCCACCGTGATGCCCTCCGCCGGGGCCGCCTTCACGGCCGCATTCCTGGCCGATCCCGTCCGGCGCTACATGCTGCCGGTCTTCACGGACCGGCGCACCGACTGGCCCTCGCACCCGCACGCCACGAGGGACTCGCTGCACGAGCACGACATGTGGGTCGCCGAGGGCCTCACCCACCGCTACCCCACGAAGGTCCTCGCCGAGCTGGTGGCGACGTGCCCGCAGTACTGCGGGCACTGCACCCGCATGGACCTCGTCGGCAGCTCCACCGCGCAGGTGCCGAAGCTGCGGTTCGGCCTCAAGCCGGTCGACCGGTATGCCGGGATGCTCGACTACCTGCGCCGCACCCCCACCGTCCGCGATGTCGTCGTGTCGGGGGGCGATGTCGCCAACATGCCGTGGCGGTCCCTGGAGGCCTTCCTCGACCAGCTGCTGACGATCGAGAGCATCCGCGACATCCGCCTCGCCACCAAGGCCCTCATGGCACTGCCGCAGCACTGGCTCGCCGAGGACGTCGTGGAGGGGGTCGCCCGGGTCGCGCGCACGGCCCGGGAGCGGGGGGTCTCACTGGCGATCCACACCCACGTCAACGCCGCCGCCTCGGTGACCCCCGCGGTGGCCCGCGCGACGCGCGCCATGCTGGAGGCCGGTGTCCGGGACGTGCGCAACCAGGGCGTGCTCATGCACGGGGTCAACGACTCCGCGGAGCAGCTGCTGGACCTGTGCTTCGCGCTGCAGGACGGCGCGTGCGTCACGCCGTACTACTTCTACATGTGCGACATGATCCCGTTCAGCGAGCACTGGCGGGTCTC
>JBPCOG010000329.1:0-22945 GCA_051000455.1 Lapillicoccus sp.
GCGCCGAGCGCCTCCCCGGCGCCGGCACCACGCACCGACCCCCCGAGCGTCTCGCCGGCGGGCCCTCCGGCGCACCCGGCGGACCGGCCGGGGGAGGAGGCGCTCGCGCAGCTCCCGTCATCGGCGGGGCCGGGGACGATCGACACGGCGGCGATCCGCCGGGCCTGGCCGGACGTGCTCGCCCGGATCTTCTCGATGCGCCGGGCGACGTGGACCTTCGTGTCCCAGCACGCCCAGGTGCTGGACTATGACGGCACGAAGCTCGTCCTCGGGATCGCGACCGTGGGTCTGGCCAACACGTTCCGGCAGGGCAACCACGCTGAGCTGGTCCGGCAGGCCCTGATCGACCAGATCGGCGTCGACGTCGCGGTGGACGGCGTCGCCACACCCGCGACGGCAGCTTCCCACCTGCCGGACCCGCCCCGCGAGGTCGGATCCCCGGTCCTCACCCGCACGCCGCTCGACGCCCCGGACGCGACTCAGCCCGACCCGCCGCGCCCGTCAGCACGTACCGCGCCGGTGCGCGAGAAGCTCGTCCGCGCCAGGAGCGCCAGGAGGGCGCCGCCGGACGGCCGGGCGACGGGCGACGGGATGTCCGCCGGTGGGGACCGGCATACCGACGGCGCGCTCGGCGCCGACGACTTCGCGGTGAGCGCCGACGACGAGGACATCCACGAGTCGGGGGCAGCGGGTCGGGAGGTGGTCGAGAAGGTGCTCGGCGGCCGGGTGCTGGGTGAGGTCGACGAGAGCTAGTGACGATGTGCGCCACCGGGTGCGCCCAACCCCAGAAGGGCGCACCGCAGGAGAGGGAGGACTGACGATGGCACGCAAGCTCATCCTCGACGTCGACACCGGCACGGACGACGCCGTCGCCATCATGTTCGCGGCGCTCCATCCCGAGCTCGACCTCGTGGGGGTGACCACCGTGAACGGCAACGTGCCGGTGCAGAACTGCACCGACAACTCCCTCCGTGTCCTCGACTTCATCGGCCGCAGCGACGTCCCCGTCCACGAGGGCCTCTCCCGGCCGATCGTGCGGCACGGCTTCCCGGGGCCCAAGCGGTTCGAGCCCGACTCGCACCTGAGCATGCACGGGTCCTCGTTGCCGCTTCCGGAGCCGCGGAGCGTGAAGCGGGACGGCGGCGCCGTCGAGTACCTGCTGGAGACCCTGCGTGGCACAGCCGACGAGATCACGCTGGTCCCGGTTGGCCCGCTCAGCAACATCGCCGCGGTCCTCGCGATCGACCCGCGTATCGTCGACGTCGTCCCCGAGGTGGTGGTGATGGGTGGGGGGCACCAGGTGGGCAACGAGACCGCCTCGGCGGAGTTCAACATCTGGGCGGACCCCGAGGCAGCGCAGATGGTCCTCTCGGCCGGCTTCCGCAAGGTCACCCTGGTGCCGCTCGACGCCACCCACCAGGCGCTGGTCACCCGCCAGGACTGCGACGACCTGGCGGCGCTCGGCACCCAGGCCGGCATCGCGGCGGCTCGCCTGATCGGTCGCCGTGTCGACGCCTATACCGCCGGCAGCGGCGTCGCCGTCGCGGGTGCCGCCCCCGTCCACGACGCCGTCTGCACGGCATACCTCGTCAGGCCCGACGTGATCGACACCCGGCCCCTGCACGTGGTGGTCGAGACCCAGGGCAGGTACACGGTCGGCCGCACCGTGATGGACACCCGCACCGGGAGCCTGCAGGCGCCGAACTGCGAGGTCGCCTACCGGGCGGACGCCGAGCTGTTCGTGGGGCTCCTGAGGAGCGTGTTCGCCGGTCAGGCGGAGCCAGCCGCCCGGTGACGCAGTCGTGCGGTCCCTGCGTTTTCTAGATGGATTCGTGACCTCCTGCGCGGGAGGAAACCGCGGCACAGCCATCGGGGTGCCGTTATGCTTCGCGAATCCAGGTGCCCGACACGCTCCACCCACCGGAAGGGAGACACTTCGTTGACGTCGACCACGAGTTCGCGGAGGGCAGCGAGGCTGTTCGTCACGGGGCTGCTCGGCGCACTGGCGCTGGCCGCCTGCGGCGACAGCTCGAGCACCACTCCAGGCAGCGGCAGCTCGCCCCAGGCGGGCGGTGGCGCCAGTGCCCAGCTCAAGGTGGGGCTCGCCTTCGACATCGGCGGCCGGGGTGACCAGTCGTTCGGCGCGGCCGCAGGTCGGGGCCTGGACAAGGCGAAGAGCGAGCTCGGGGTCAGCGCCACCGAGGTGCAGGCCGTCCAGGCCGAGCCGGAGTCGGCAAAGGAGGAGCGGTTGCGACTGCTTGCCCAGAACGGCTTCAGCCCCGTGATCGCCGTGGGCTTCGCGTACGGGCCGTCGCTGGCCAAGGTCGCGCCGCAGTTCCCGAAAGTCAACTTCGCGATCATCGACGACGCCACTGCGGTCGGGCCCAACATCGCCAACCTCACCTTCGCCGAGAACGAGGGTTCCTTCCTCGTCGGGGCTGCCGCGGCCCTGAAGTCCAAGACCGGCAACGTCGGCTACATCGGCGGCGTGGAGGTCCCGCTGCTGCAGAAGTTCCAGGCCGGCTATGCGGCCGGAGCGAAGGCGGTCAAGCCAGATATCAAGATCCAGACCAAGTACCTGACCCAGCCGCCTGACTTCTCCGGCTTCGGAGACCCGGCCAAGGCCGAGACCGCCGCGTCAGGCATGTTCCAGAACGGCGCGGATGTCGTCTACACGGCAGCAGGCGGCTCGGGCAGCGGGTCGTTCAAGGCAGCCAAGGCTGCCAACAAGTCCGCCATCGGCGTCGACTCCGACCAGGCTCTGACGGCAGACGCTGCGGTGCGCGACGTCATCATCACCTCGATGATCAAGAAGGTCGATGTCGCGGTGTACGACTTCGTCAAGAGCGTCACGTCCGGCCAGTTCAAGGCAGGCCCGTCGGTCTACGACCTGAAGAGGGGTGGGGTCGACTACTCCAAGACGGGGGGCCACGTGGATGACATCGCGGGCAAGCTGGACGACTACAAGCAGAAGATCATCGCCGGGGAGATCAAGGTGCCAGTCGCCCCCTGATCTCGCCCATCGGGTCACCGCACGATCGCCGTGCCCCAGGGGGAGTGCGCAAGCGCTTCGTCTGGGGCCCGGCGTTGTTCAGAGGAGCGCGGGATGCCAGTGAGAACCGCCACCGCGGAGGCGGAGGAACCGACCGCGCCGGCGGTGCAGCTCACGGGGATCACCAAGCGCTACCCGGGCGTCGTGGCGAACCGCGACGTGGAGATCAGCGTCCACCCGAGACAGGTGCACGCCATCGTCGGGGAGAACGGTGCCGGCAAGTCGACCCTGATGAAGATCCTCTACGGCCTGGAACGTCCTGACGAGGGCTCGATCCGGATCGACGGGCAGCAGGTCACCTTCTCGTCCCCTGCCGACGCCATCGAAGCGGGCGTAGGAATGGTCCACCAGCACTTCATGCTGGCAGACAACCTCACGGTCCTCGAGAACGTCGTCCTGGGCCGCGAACCGACCCGTGGTGGACTCCTTGACCTGGCGGCCGCGCGCCGGCAGATCGCGGAGATCTCGAGGAGCTACGGGCTCGACGTCAAGCCAGACCGGCTCGTCGAGGAGCTCGGGGTCGGCGACCGGCAGCGGCTCGAGATCCTCAAGGTGCTCTTCCGGGGCGCGAAGGTCCTCATCCTCGACGAGCCCACCGCCGTGCTGGTGCCGCAGGAGGTCGACGAGCTCTTCGACAACCTGCGCAAGCTGCGCGACGAGGGCCTGACGGTGATCTTCATCTCCCACAAGCTCGACGAGGTGCTCAAGGTGGCCGACAAGATCACCGTCATCCGTCGGGGCACGACGGTGACCACGGTTCGTCCGGACGAGGTGAGTGCCCGTCAGCTGGCTCAGCTCATGGTCGGTAGTGAGCTGCCCTCGCCGGAGACACGCGAGAGCACGGTGACGGACGTGCGGACCCTGGAGATCCAGGGCCTGACGTTGTCCGACCGCTCCGGGCGCCAACTGCTCCACGACATCAACCTCGTGATCCACCGGGGCGAGGTCCTGGGGATCGCAGGAGTCGAGGGCAACGGACAGGCGGAGCTGGTCGAGGCTGTCGTCGGCATGCGCACGGTGTCCGCGGGCAGCATCCTGCTGCGCGGTGAGGACATCGGCGGGTGGCCGACCCGACGCCGCCGCGAACAGGGCATCGGGGTCATTCCCGAGGACCGACACCGGCACGCGCTGCTCCTGGAGGCGCCGCTGTGGGAGAACCGGATCCTGGGGCACCAGACCCGTCGTCCCAACGTGCGAGGAGCCTGGATCGACCGCACCGGCGCTCGCAACGACAGCGAGCGCATCGTCCAGCAGTATGACGTGCGCACACCAGGCATCGACGTGCTCGCCTCGGCCCTGTCCGGGGGCAACCAGCAGAAGTTCATCGTCGGCCGCGAGATGAGTGGGCAGCTGTCGTTGCTCATTGCCGCCCACCCGACCCGGGGCGTCGACGTCGGTGCCCAGGCGGCGATCTGGGATCACATCCGCGCCGCCCGACACGCCGGGCTGGCGGTGCTCCTCGTCTCCGCCGACCTCGATGAGCTCATCGGGCTCTCCGACCGGATCTCGGTGATCCTGCGCGGCCGGATCGTCAAGGACGTCGACCCGGCGACCGTCACCCCCGAGGACCTCGGCTCCGCGATGACCGGGGCCGGTGAGTCGGCATGAGGGGACACCTGGACCTTCGCCGGGTCCTGCCGAGCGCGGCCGCCCCCGTGGTAGCGATCGGGTTCGCCTTCCTCGTGACGAGCCTGATCCTCGTCGCCGCCCACGCACCCGTGGCGCTGACCTGGCGCACCGTCCTGGAGATCGGCTCGCAGCCGCGCTCCATCGCCCTGATCGTCAACCAGGCCACCACCTTCTACCTGTCAGCTCTCGCGGTGGCCATCGGCTTCCGGATGAAGCTGTTCAACATCGGCGTCGACGGGCAGTACCGCCTGGCCGCGTTCGCGGCGGCCGTGGTGGGCGGCGCCGTCTCGCTCCCGAAGCCCCTGCACATCGCGTTGATCATGGTCGTCGCCATGGTCGTGGGCGCCCTCTGGGCCTCCGTCGCCGGAGTCCTCAAGGTGACTCGCGGTGTCAGCGAGGTGATCTCCACCATCATGCTCAACGCCATCGCGACAGTCCTCATCGCGTTCATGCTGCGCCGCGTCGCGGTGCCGATCGCCAGCAGCAACAACATCGGCACCAAGGTCATCGACGAGTCGGGTCGCCTGACCGGCCTGGACCTCGTACCGAACAGCCCCCTGAAGGTCTACAGCCTGATCGCCCTCGCGGCCCTCGCCGGTCTCGGATACTCGGTGCTGCTCAACCGCACCCGCTTCGGTTTCGACCTGCGGGCCACGGGGCGCTCGGAGTCGGCCGCCGTCGCGTCCGGTGTCAACGTCAAGCGCATGGTCGTCATCTCGATGCTGCTCTCCGGCGCCGTCGCCGGCCTCGTCGGTCTGCCGGTCCTGCTCGGCGAGGCGTACGCGTACAGCATCAGCTTCCCTGCCGGCCTCGGCTTCACCGGCATCGCCATCGCCCTGCTCGGCCGCAACCACCCGGTCGGCATTGCCTTCGGCGCGTTGCTGTGGGCGTACCTCGACGTCACCGGGAACCCGTTGCAGATCCTTGCCGGTGTCTCCAGCCAGATCGTCACGATCATGCAGGGCGTGATCGTGCTGTCCGTGGTCGTGGCCTACGAGCTCGTCCGTCGCTACCGCATCAAGCTCGACCAGCGACGGGTAGGGCAGCAAGCCGCCTGAACCCCACCCAGGCAGTACCGGTGAGTCGTCCGCCACCAGCCCCGAGGAGTATGCAGCCGTGAGCGTCGTGGGTCGTCCGAGAGGCACCGCTGTGCTGGAGCAGGTCCGGCCCGGCCGGATGCGCCGCCTGCCGCTCGTGCTGATCGGCGCTGCCGGCGCGATCCTCCTCCTGGCCGTGGTCCGGGTGCTCTCCGGAGCCGACGACATCGACTCCAGCGGCAGCCTCAGTGCCGCGGCGGCGTTGTCGGTGCCGATCGGGATGGCCGGACTCGCCGGCCTGTGGGCCGAGCGCTCCGGCGTGGTCAACATCGGGCTGGAGGGGATGATGATCCTCGGCACCTGGGGGGCCGGGTGGGCCGGCTACCAGTGGGGTCCGTGGGCCGGGGTCCTCGTCGCCGTCGGCTGCGGCCTGCTCGGTGGGCTGCTGCACGCGTTGCTCACCGTGACCTTCGGTGTCGACCACATCATCTCCGGGGTGGCGATCAACATCCTCGGCCTCGGCGCCACCCAGTACCTCGCGGACATCGCCTTCGTCGGGAAGCCGGGGGGCTCGTCGACCCAGTCCCCCTCGGTGGGCGAGCTGCCGGCGCTCTCGCTCCCGGGCGCGTCCACCTTCCTCGGTGGGGTCGAGGGCAGGACCTGGTTCTTCGTCTCCGACCTCGCCGGCGTCCTGCGGGCCGTGACCGTCAACGTCTCGATCCTGACGGTGATCGCGGTGGCGCTCGTCGTGGGCAGCTACGTCGTGCTGTGGCGGACTGCGTTCGGCCTGCGGCTGCGGTCCTGCGGGGAGAACCCCGCGGCCGCGGAGTCCTTGGGGGTCAACGTGTTGCGCTACAAGTACGCTGCGGTGGCCGCCTCCGGTGCACTGGCTGGCTTCGGCGGAGCCTTCCTGGCCATCGTCGCCTCCAGCGCCTACCGGGAAGGGCAGACGGGCGGCCGCGGCTTCATCGGGCTGGCGGCGATGATCTTCGGTAACTGGAGACCCGGCGGTCTGGCCGCCGGGGCGGGGTTGTTCGGCTACACCGACGCCCTGCAGCTGCGCCGCGGCGGGGACTCGATCCACGCTCTGCTGCTGCTGGTCGCGCTGCTGCTCGCGGGTTTCGCGGCGTACCTGCTGGTGCGCCGGCGACGCGTCTCGGCCCTGCTCAGCGTGGTGGCGGGGGTCGGGTTCCTCGCCTGGTTCCTCGCCACGGACGTCGTCCCGGACGACTTCGCGAACCTCACGCCCTACGTCACGACGTTGCTCGTGCTCGCCCTGGCCTCACAGCGACTGCGTATGCCGGCCGCGGACGGCCAGGTCTACCGGCGCGGCCAGGGCGGCTGACGGCGCCCGCGCCGGCTACTGCCCCTGCCACCCCATGTGCGCCGGGAGGTGTGGCGGCCGTCGGGCCTCGGTGGAGCGGGTGACCGCCTGCGTGACCGCATCCTCCGGGGAGCTCGCATACGTGACCGCGACCACGTGCCTCTCGTCGAGGAAGTGCTCGTCGTAGAGGGTGGAGCGGAGTCGGTCGCTCCACCCGGTCGTGCCCTCCAACACGACAACGGGCACGCTGCTGTCGTAGGCGATGGTGAGCTCGTTGAGGGTCCCCACCCCGCCACCGATCATGATGACGCTGTCGCAGCAGCGTGCTGTGAGCACATTGCGCAGGGTGCCCATGCCGGTGGCGAACACGAGGTCCATGTAGGGGTTGGCCGCCTTCTCGTCCGACCCGGGAAGGAATCCGATGGTCAGGCCACCCGCAAGCCGCGCCCCCTTGGCGGAGTGTTCCATCACCCCGCCCATGCCTCCGTTCACGAGGACCGCTCCGTGTCCGGCGATGTGCTGGCCGACCTCCTCCGCGAGCTGCAGCAGGTGCGCCGGCAGCTCCTCCCCGACGCGCTGGCTGCGGCCGATCACGCCAATCTTGAGCACCGGGTGCCCTCTCTGTTCGTTCGCGGGGGACGGCCGAACGCCGCCACCGGGTCGTGCTCGATCCGTCGTACTCGTGCGCGTACCGCCGCCGCCCGAGCCTGCGCGTCGTCGCGCTCCACGGAGAGGTTCAGCACCGGTCCGACCGCCTCGACGATGTAGGAGGCAGCGACCGTCCCGTAGACCGCAGCCTCCACCGGGTCTCGTGTCTCGGTGTAGCCGACGAGGAAGCCACCGCAGTAGGCGTCGCCCGCACCGGTCGGGTCCACCGCCTCCACTGCGGCGACCGGGACATGCCAGCTGCCGAGATCGGTGGTGACGACGGAGCCACGGGGACCGAACTTCATCGCCACCGTGGGGACCCCCAGGCTGCGCAGGGCGCTGATGCGCTGGAACGGCTCCCCCAGTCCGGGGATGGTCAGGTCCGCCTCGCTCGGCAGCAACGCGTCCAGGGTCGAGACGTACCCGAAGTCGGACAGGGCCGTCTCGGGGCCGAGATCCTTCGCATCGACGCCGTCAGCGGTCGTCACCGTCCCCGACGGCGCGCTGTCTCGCAGCGCCTGCGCCAACGAAGCCTGCTTGGTCCGCGGCAGGCTCGCGAGGTGCCACCCCAGCGTGTCCGGCAGCCACGACGGGGGGATGTCCGCCGGGTCGGGCGCGTAGTCCAGCCGGAGGACCTCGTCCGAGGTCGTGTCGTGGTAGAAGCGACGCTCGTCGGCCGGGAGGGTGGCGAGCAGCTGCGGGGAGACGGTGCGAGTCCGGTCCCCGTTCGGCGAGTACGCGAACGCGACGTTGAACTCGTGGGGACCGTCGCGGACGGTGACGCCACCGACGTCCACACCGATGTCCGCGAGGGCCGCCAAGGTCCGCTGCGGGTAGTCCGAGCCGGCGCGCGAGACGATCCCCACGCTGGGGCTCCACACCGTGACCCCCAGGGCGGTGTACAGCACGTTTCCCCCGGCGACCCGGGCATAGCGCTCGCCGTCGTGCGCGATGACGTTGTCCAGCGTGAGACACCCAACGACGCCGTACTGCGGGGACATGCCGACTCCTTGCCCGGTGACTAGCGCACATCATGCCCGTTTCGCGCTCCGTGTCGGCACAGCGGGTCCGCGGTTCGCCCCGGGGCGGCCCCCGGCTAGGATGCGGGAGGCATCCCCCCGAGCACACACGTGCGAGAACACCCGGAGGTTCCATGAGCGTGGAGGCCGCGGCGGTCGACCACAGCGACCCCGCCTCACTGCTCGGTCGCATGCACGACGAGATCAGATTTGCTCTCACCGAGGCTCCCGCGGTCTGGCGTCGCTGCACCGAGCGTGCGGGCGGCCTGTCCGGGCGCCCGCAGGCACTGGTCCTCACGGGATGCGGCGACTCCTTCTACGCCGGTCTCGCCGTCCGCCAGCTGATGGAGCATCTCACCGGCGTCCCGACGGTGGTGTGGCCCGCGATGGAGGTCACGACCGCGCCCAGCCGCCTGCTGTCCCCCGAGGCACTGCTGGTCGGTGTCTCGGTGTCGGGCAAGGTCGGGCGGACCATCGAGGCTGTCGAGGCACACGCCGCCAGAGGGGGACGGACCGTTGCCGTCACCGCCTCGCCCACCAGTCCCCTGGCAGGGACCGCAGACGTGACGGTGGTGACCGGCGTGCCCGGTACACCCGGGCCGGTCCCGGGGACCTCGACGTACGTCGCGTCCCTGCTCGGGCTGATGAGCGTTGGCCTCGGCCTGTCGGAGGAGGCCCGTCGCCCGGCTGTGGACCAGCAGGTGATGGACGCGCTGGGGATGCTGCCGGACCTGCTGCCGGAGGCCGAGCGGCTTGCCCGGGAGGTCGTCGGTGGCCTCCAGGAGCCGTTCTTCGCGGTGGGGACCGGTGCCGACGCCGGAACGGCGCACTTCGCTGCCGCGAAGTTCCTCGAGGCCGCCGGAGTGGTCGGGGTGCCGCAGGACCTCGAGGAGTGGGCCCACGAGCAGTACTTCGCCACGGACGGGAGGAGGACCCTGTTCCTGTGCGTCAACGATGAGCGCGCGGTCGCCCGCGGCCGTGAGGTGGCGGCCATGGCGGGGTCGGTGGGCGGGCGCGTCGTGGGCGTCGGGCTGCCGGCGCTGACGGACCGTTGTGCCCTGGGTTTGGGGCTGCCGGCGGTGGGTGCCGCGATGGCGCCCCTGCTCGCCTGGTTGCCGTTCGCCGAGGCAGCGCTGGAGTATGCGCGGGCGTTCTCGAGGTTCCCGTTCGGGACGGACCGCCCGGACCGGATGGACATCGCCGACCGCAGCATCTACGTCCCGGCAGCCACGGCCGCGCCCCGGTCATGAGCGCCGCTGCGCACCGCGGCCCGGCAGAACGGGTCGCCCCCCACGTCGTCGGCATGGTCCAGCTGCGCCCGCTCCCGGGCTCTGCCCGCTACGCGGGGGAGCCGCTACGAGCGGTGGTGCAGTCCGCGGTTGAGGAAGCGGTCCTCCTCGGTGACGCGGGGTTCACCGGCGTCCAGGTCCAGAACATGGGCGACATGCCCAGCAGCCGGCGCGCTGGTCCCGAGACGGTCGCCTTCATGTCGCTCGCCTGCGTCGAGATCAAGCGCGCCTGCCCGGACCTGCAGCTGAGCGTCATCGTCAACTGGGACGTCGAGGCGTCGATCGCCGTCGCCGTGGCGTGCGACGCCGACTACGTCCGCGCCGAGCACACGTGGATCGGGGCGACGGTGACCACGTGGGGCATCTCGCAGGCGTGCTGCTACGAGGCGATGCGCTTCCGGGCGATGATCCGCTCCACCATGCCGATCTACGCCGACGTCCGGGAGCCCCACGGCGTCCCGCTGGTCGACCGCAGCGTTGAGGACCTGGCGCGGGCTTCGGTGCACGAGGCGGGTGCCGAAGGGCTCTTCGTCACCGGTAGCACGCTGGAGGAGTCCCTCGAGTGGATCGACCGGGTGCGCGCCGTCGTCCCTGACGTGCCGATCTGGCTGGGCGGGGGGGCCACCGCAGCGGACCTCCCGACCATCGTGCCTCACGTCGACGGAGTCGTCGTCGCGTCCAGCCTCAAGCACGGCGACCGGGCGAACTCGCTCGACCCTCAGCTCGCGAGGGACTTCATGGCCGCGATGTCGGCCGCGATGTCGGGGACCGGAACCCGCTGGCGAGCTCGCTGAGCGGGTCGTGCGGGGACAGCGGATACGGTGGGCACGTGCTGCTGAACGTCGAGAGCTGGTACGCGCGGATCGGCAAGACCGCCACCGTCGCAACCGCCCTGCTGACCGACGTCGAGGGGAACGTCCTCATCGTCGAGCCGACGTACAAGTCCGATTGGGTGCTGCCCGGGGGGTGCGCGGACGCCGACGAGCCACCGCACCGGACGGCCGAGCGGGAGCTGCTGGAGGAGACCGGACTCGTCCGGCGCGCCGGTCAGCTGCTCGTCATCGACCACGACTTCGCCTTCGGGCACGGCGGCAAGCCGCTGATCGTCTTCGTCTTCGACTTCGGCGAGGTGGACTCGTCGACCGCCATCGTGCTTCCGCCTCGCGAGCTCCGGGCCCACGACTTCGTGCCCGCGGGCCGGGCGGGGGAGTTGATGGCTCCCTACGACCGCCGAGCGTCTGGCGCCCGCCCTCGCCGCACGCGAGACGGGCCGCACGGCATACCTGCCGTTGGCGGGCTGAGACGGAAGGGGGCTGGACCCACCCATCTGCGACGGGTACGACCGGCGATAGGTTCGGCCAATGGTCTATCGCGTCAGCAAAGTGCTCCTGAAGCCCCTGACGCACGCCCTCTACCGGCCGAGCATCACGGGGGCGGAGAACGTCCCGGCCGCCGGGGGGGTCATCCTCGCGAGCAACCACCTGTCCTTCATCGACTCCTTCGCCATCCCGCTGGCCGCGCCGCGCCGGGTCAGCTTCCTGGCCAAGTCGGACTACTTCACGGGCGCCGGGTTCGGCGGCGCGGTCCGGCGCGAGCTGTTCACGATGGTCGGCGCCATCCCCGTGGACCGGCGCTCCTCGCGGGCGGCGCAGGAGTCGCTGGCGGCGGCCCTGCGGGTGCTGGAGGGGGGCGACGCGTTCGGCATCTACCCCGAGGGCACCCGCTCCCGCGACGGGCGGCTCTACAGGGGACACACCGGTGTCGCGTGGCTGGCGCTGACGGCAGGGGTGCCGGTGGTGCCCGTCGCGCTGGTCGGCACCGACCGCATCCAGCCCATCGGGGCGAGGTTCCCGAAGCTTGCGAGCGTGAGCGTCGCGTTCGGTGCGCCCATCGAGGTTGCGCACGAGTATGCCGGGGTGCCGGCCGCACGGGCCCGGCGCGAGGTCACGGAGCGGGTGATGGAGGCCATCGCGGCGCTGTCCGGGCAGGAGCGCGTGGACGCCTACAACGAGCTGCCACCCGACGCGCACGGCCCGGCGATCGGGACCTGAGCCCTTTGGACGGGCCGAAGCCGTAGGCTCTCGGTGTGTACGAAGGCATCGTCCAGGACCTCATCGACGAGCTCGGGCGACTGCCCGGCGTCGGGCCGAAGGGGGCGCAGCGCATCGCCTTCCACCTGCTGCAGGCCGACGCGACCGACGTGACCCGGCTCGTCGAGGTGCTGGCCGAGGTGAAGTCGAAGGTCCGGTTCTGCGCGCAGTGCGGCAACGTCGCCGAGGCCGAGCTGTGCCGGATCTGCGGCGACCCCCGTCGGGACGCGAGCTCGATCTGCGTGGTGGAGGAGCCCAAGGACGTCGTCGCCATCGAGCGGACCAGAGAGTTCCGTGGCACCTACCACGTGCTCGGCGGGGCGATCTCGCCGATGGACGGGATCGGGCCCGAGGACCTGCGGGTCAAGGAGCTGCTGACGCGGTTGGCCGACGGCGACGTCACCGAGGTCATCATCGCCACCGACCCCAACGTCCAGGGCGAGGCGACGGCCACCTACCTGTCCCGGCTGCTGAAGGACATGGGGATCGTCATCACGCGGCTGGCCTCCGGCCTGCCGGTGGGCGGCGACCTCGAGTACGCGGACGAGATCACCCTGGGCCGGGCCTTCGAGGGGCGGCGGGAAGTCAATGTCTGACCAGGACCACAGCGTCGTCGAGGCCTCGCTGATCGACTCGGAGCTGATCATGCTGGCCGAGGAGTCCGCCCGGGACGCGCGCATCTACCTCAACACCGTCACGGAGGTCGCCTCCGGGGCGGCCGCCGACACGGCCATCCCGGTCCTGCTGCTCGCGACGTCACAGCTGCTGCTGACCGGCTCACGGCTGGGCGCGATCCAGGACATCGTCCTCGTGGAGAGGTTCGAGCCGGACACCGGACCGGACGAGGACGTGGACCCGTTGCGCGCCAACCTCGCCAACCTCTTCGACGGGATCGACGACTACGCCGACGTCGTCGACCCGGTGACCGCGGCCGAGCTGACCCGGGGTTCGCTGTCCAACGACATCACCGACATCGTCGTCTCGCTGACCCACGGCCTGCGCCACTTCCAGGCCGGCCGGCGCATCGAGGCGCTGTGGTGGTGGCAGTTCAGCTACCTCTCGACCTGGGGGGAGCGGGCCGCGAGCTCGCTACGTGTCCTGCAGTCGGTGCTGTCGCACCTGCGCCTCGACGCGGACCAGGAGCTCGTCGCGGACGCCGAGTTCGACGCCCTGCACCCCTGACCGGCCGAAGCGGTCTCCGCGCGACGGGCCGCCCAGGGCCGCCGGGGCCGATGCGTGACTCACGTCGTGTCGGCGAGGGGCAGGCGCAGCGAGAAGCACGATCCGTCGCCCGCGCCGCCGAGCAGCTCGATCGTCCCGCCGTGCTGGATCACTATCCAGCGAGCGATGGCCAGCCCGAGTCCAGTCCCCGTTGCCGCGGTGGCGTTGCGGCCGCGGTAGAACCGCTCGAAGATGCTGTCACGGTCCTGCGCCGGTACGCCGAGCCCGGTGTCGATGACGTCGATCCGCACCTGCCGGCCGTCCCTGTGCGCGGCCACCCGTACCTCACCTGGCGGCGGCGTGTACTTGAAGGCGTTGTCGAGCAGGATGAGCAGTGCCTGCTCCAGATGGTCGGCATCGCCGCGTACGGTCGCACCGGCAAGGGATCCAGTTGCTGGCGGTACCAGCTTCACCCCGTCCGCCATCCGGGCCGCCTGCCGGCAAGCGGCGGCAACGACGTCCGCGAGGTCCACCGGGCGCAGGTCGATCGCCGCTCCCGCGTCGGCGCGGGCGAGGATGAGCAGCTGCCGCACCATCCGGGCCATGCGGTCGGTGTCGGCGGCCACGTCGGCCAGCGCACGCGAGCGGAACGCGCCGTCATCGGTGTCCGGCTCGTCCAAGCGGCCGAGGATGTCGACCGTGCTGCGGATCCGGGCCAGCGGTGCGCGCAGCTCGTGCGAGCAGTCGGCGAGGAACTGGCGCAGCCTCTGGTTCGACTGGTCCAGCGACTGGTGCGCGGCATCCAGCTCAATGAGCATCTCGTTGAAGGTATCCACGAGCCGGCCGACCTCGTCACCGACCTCCCGGGGCGGAACCCGCCTGCTGAGATCGCGGCTATCGCGCACCTCACGGGCTGCGGTCACCACGTGCCCGATCGGCCGCAGGGCGGCGCGCGCGTATAGCCAGCTGCAGAGGGCCGTGAGCAGGACCGCGGCTCCGATCACCCCGGTGAGCAGGTTCCGCAGCGTCCTCAGTGCGCCGTACGTCGTCATTGGCGACCGCGCCACGACCATCTGACGCTCACCGTCCAGCGGCGCCGCAGTCAGGAACAATGGCCGGCCGCCGACCCTTGCCTCGACCACCTCGCCCCGGCGCGCGGCCTCCGGGACCGGCAGCACCCGATCGCCGAGACTGGCCGACTTCGCGACGGGCAGACCGTCCGGGCCGGTGACCTGGAGGAACACATCTGGCGCGCCGAACGTGTCCAGTTGGTACGGCGGCTTCGGCGGCGCGGCCCGGTACGCAGCGGCCTGACGCGCGACGTCACGCTCGATCTCGGCCAGCAGGCTCTCCCGCACCAGCTGGTTGGTGACGACGCCCACCAGCACGAGCAGGACGCCGACCAGCAGGGTGAACGTGATCGCCAACCGGGTCCGCAGCGACAACGGCGGGAGCAGCCGGATCACGGCTGGCTCCGCAGCACATAACCCACCCCGCGCACCGTCTGAATCAGTGGCGGTTCGCCGAGTTTGCGGCGCAGGTGGCCGACGTGCACGTCGACCACGTTGCTGTCCACCGGGACGTCGTAGCCCCAGACCTTGCGCAGCAGAGCCTCCCGGCTTTGGATCCGGCGCGCGTTGCGAACCAGACAGGTGAGTACGTCGAACTCGGTGACGGTGAGCTCGATTCGCCGACGAGCTCTCGTCACCTCGCGGGTGCCGAGGTCACAGGCCAGGTCGTCGTACGACAGACAGTCCAGCGCTTCGGCGCCGCGGCGGCGCAGCACCGCTCGGATCCGGGCAAGCAGCTCGTCGAACGCGAACGGCTTGGCCGCGTAGTCGTCGGCACCGAGGTCCAGCGCGCCGACCTTGTCGGACACTTCGTCCTTCGCGGTGAGCATCACCACAGGTACGTCGGAATGCCGGCGCAGCTCCCGTAGCACGTCGAAGCCGTCGAGATCGGGCATGCCGATGTCGAGCAGTACCAGGTCCGGCGCGGCCTGCCGTGATACCGCGACCGCCTCGGCGCCTGAGTACGCACAGACGACTTCGAAGCCCTCGAACCGCAGCCCCCGCTCGAGCAGCGGGACCAGCTTGCGATCGTCATCCACCACCAGCAGCCGCGGTACCCGTGGTTCGACCGAGCTTGCCATCCGTTCCTCCGGCCGGTGTGGTGGGGCCACCCTACCGCTGTACGACGTGGACGACCCCCGCCATGAACTCCGCGTGCGGCTGGCAGTAGTACGGATACGTGCCCGGCGTCGTGAAGGTGACGGTCAAGGCTTCCCCGGCCGTGTCGAGGACGCCGTGGAAGCGGCCGCTCGGGCGCCGCACCTCTTGGTCCGCGGTGGAGGTGACGGTGTGGTAGGTCGCGTCGTCGTTGACCCAGCGGACCGTACCGCCGGCTGCGACCGTGACGTCGGCCGGCCGGAAGGCGCACGGCGCTTCGTCGTCTCCGGTGGCGCAGGTCAGCCGGACCTCAACCTGCCCGACGGGCGCCCGCGGCGTGGTCCGCTGCGGCGCCCTCTGGTCGGGGGTCGCCGCCGGTGGAGTGGCCGTACCGCACCCGCACACCGATCCGGCCAGCAGAAGGGCGGCCGCCGCCAGGAGGATCCGCACGTCAGCAAGCCGGCGGCGGGGTCGGCGAGAACTCACGGTCGACACCTGGGCTGACCGGCCGGCCGTCGCGCTGTTTGAACGTGTCCGTCGCCATCCAGAGCAACCAGTACCCGCGGTCCCCAGGCGCCTGGCCGTGGCCCTTGGCGTACTCGGCCGCATTGGTGCGGTGGAAGTGCGGGAAGTCCACGGAAGGCTGCTTGGACTTGCAGAACTCGCCGCGCACGCTGATCCCGATGTACTGCAAAGAGGTCGCCTCCGCGGGGTCTGGCTTGTCGAACTGGACGAACGTGGCGACGTCCTTGTTGACCCAGCGGTACTTCCGCGGCGCGGTCTGCCCGCCGGTGAGCGGGTTTTCGGTGAACAGCCCGGCCAGCGACGCCACGTCGGCCTTGGACAGTGACTTCGCTCCCGGCGCGGAGAAGTCGGCCTTCGGCAAGGTGGCACCGCACCGTGGCGGCGCAGGCGTCGGCGAGAAGTCGTAGTCGACGCCGGGCTTGACCTGGCGACCATCGCGCTGGGCGAACGTGTCGACCGCCACCCAGCTGAGCCAGTAGCCGGGAGTGCCCGGCGGGCCGCCGTGGCCCTGGGCGTACTCGGTCGCGTTCAGGCGATGGAAGTGTGGGAACCCACCGTTCGCGCCGCCGGGTTGGTTCTCCGCGCAGAAGACACCCTTCACGCTGATGCCGACGTAGCGCAAGGCCGTCGCCTTCGCAGGATCGGGCTGGTCGAACTGCACGAAGATTGCCACCCGGTCATTCACCCAGCGGTACAGGCGCGGCGCGGTCTGACCGCCGGTGAGCGGGTTGTCCGGGAACGCGGCGGCGAGTGCGGCGATGTCTGCCTGGGACAGGCGGGTCCCGGTCGGCTCCGCCGGGGGCGCGCTGTGCGGCGGGCTCGGCGTACCCTCGGCGGCGCCGGGCTGATCCGCGCCACCGCAGGCGGCAAGGCCGAGCACAACTGCTGCACCGGTGGCGATGACGCGCTTGCGTGGCATGGCTAGCTCCTTCGACCCGGCGATGGTCTATCGCTCTGCGAGGCTAGGTACGCAGTCGGGTGCTGGCCTTGTCGCCTTCCTAAAGACTTCATGAACCGGTGGAGGAGGTAGCTCTACCCCGACTCAGTGAGGTGCGGCCGGCCGCTCACGCGGCATACGGTCCCTGCATGGCGACCCGTGACCGCGACGAGGTGTTTCTCGAGCTGACCCGATCCATCTGTCCGGGACTGCATCACCCCTCGAGCAGTGCGCTCGTCGACCCGATAAACTGGGCCGTCCTGCCAGTGCCGGGAGCTCGATGTGAGTGTGGTCGTCCAGAAGTACGGTGGCTCCTCGGTGGCCGACGCCGAGGGGATCAAGCGCGTCGCGAGGCGGATCATCGACACGAAGAAGTCCGGACACGACGTCGTCGTCGTCGTGTCAGCGATGGGCGACACCACCGACGAGCTTCGCGACCTCGCCCAGCAGGTGTCACCGGCGCCGCCGGCCCGCGAGCTGGACATGCTGCTGACCTCCGGTGAGCGGATCTCGATGGCCCTGCTCGCGATGGCGATCGCCAACATCGGATACCGCGCCCGCTCCTACACCGGCAGCCAGGCGGGCGTCATCACCGACGACGTGCACGGCAAGGCGCGGATCATCGACATCACCCCCAGCCGGATCCAGTCCGCCATCCGGGAGGGCGACATCGTCATCGTCGCCGGCTTCCAGGGCGTCAGCCAGGGCACCAAGGAGATCACCACGCTCGGCCGTGGCGCGTCGGACACGACCGCCGTCGCCCTCGCGGCCGCGCTCGGCGCCGAGTACTGCGAGATCTACAGCGACGTCGACGGGGTGTTCACCGCGGACCCCCGGATCGTCCCCAGCGCCCGCAAGCTCCACGTCATCTCCAACGAGGAGATGCTCGAGATGGCGGCGTGCGGCGCCCGGATCCTGCACCTGCGCTGCGTGGAGTACGCGCGGCGCTTCAACATGCCCGTCCACGTGCGCTCCTCCTTCTCCCAGCACGAGGGCACGTGGATCACCAACCAGCCGTACTGTCAAGGAGGGACCGTGGAAGCCCCGATCATCACGGGGGTCGCGCACGACCGCAGCGAGGCCAAGATCACCATCGTCGGGGTGCCGGACAAGGCGGGCAAGGCCGCCGAGATCTTCACGGCCATCGCCCTGTCCGAGACGAACATCGACATGATCGTCCAGAACGTCTCCGCGGTGGAGACGGGGCTGACCGACATCTCCTTCACCCTACCGAAGACCGACGGCGCCGCCGCCGTTCAGGCGCTCAAGCGGATCCAGCCCGCCGTCGGCTTCGCCTCGCTGCAGTACGACGACCACATCGGCAAGCTGTCCCTCGTGGGGGCCGGTATGCGGTCCCACCCCGGCGTGTCCGCGACCTTCTTCACGGCGCTCGCGGGCGCGGGGGTCAACATCGAGATGATCTCGACCTCGGAGATCCGGATCTCGGTGGTCACCCGCGACGAAGCCCTGGACAATGCTGTCCGTGCGGTCCACACCGCCTTCGGGCTCGACTCGGCCGACGGCGAGGCCGTCGTCTACGGAGGGACAGGACGATGACGGGGACAACCACCACCAGGCCAACGCTGGCGCTCGTCGGGGCCACCGGTGCGGTCGGCACCGTGATGCGCCAGATCCTCTCCACCCGCGAGGACGTCTGGGGGGAGATCCGCCTCGTCGCGTCGGCGCGGTCAGCGGGACGGCTGCTGGAGGTCCGCGGGCAGCAGCTGCCGGTCCTGGCGCTGTCGCCCGAGGTCTTCGACGGCGTCGACGTGGCGATGTTCGACGTCCCGGACGACGTCTCGGCCGAGTGGGCACCGGTCGCCGCGGCGCGCGGCGTCGTCGTCGTCGACAACTCCGGAACGTTCCGGATGGACCCCGACGTCCCGCTCGTCGTGCCCGAGGTCAACCCCGCCGCCATCAGGAACCGGCCGAAGGGCATCATCGCCAACCCGAACTGCACCACGCTGACGATGATCGAGGCCATCGGTGCCCTGCACGCCGGCTGGCAGCTGACCGAGCTCGTCGTCGCCTCCTACCAGGCCGCCTCCGGCGCCGGCCAGGCGGGCATCGACCGCCTCCACGACGAGCTGCAGGTCGTCGGGGGCAACCGCGAGCTCGGCCAGCAGGCGGGCGATGTCCGGGCCGCCCTCGCGGACAAGCTCAGCGACCAGTCGCCCTTCCCTGCGCCGCTCGCACTCAACGTCGTCCCGTGGGCGGGCACGCTCCGCGAGGGTGGGTGGTCCTCCGAGGAGATGAAGGTGCGCAACGAGTCACGCAAGATCCTCGGCATACCCGACCTGAAGGTCTCCGCGACATGCGTCCGGGTGCCGGTCGTGACCACGCACTCGCTCGCCGTCCACGCGGTCTTCGCCAGGAAGATCACGGTGGAGCAGGCCCGCCAGGCGCTCGTGGAGGCGCCCAGCGTGGTCGTCGTCGACGACCCCGCGGCAGGGGAGTTCCCCACGCCTGCCGACGTCGTCGGCTCCGACCCCACGTTCGTCGGGCGGCTGCGCCAGGCCCTCGACTTCCCCAACAGCATCGACATGTTCGTCTGCGGAGACAACCTGCGCAAGGGCGCGGCGCTGAACACCGCCCACATCGCGGAGCTCGTGGCCAGGGAGCTCGCCGGCCCCTGATCCGTGGCGCCGACGCGGAGGTCGCTACCCGCACCGCGCGGGCATCCTGACGACGGCGCGCACCCCCGGACGGGCGTCCTCCAACCAGATGTGGGCACCATTGCGCCGCAAGAGCTCTCGGGTGATGGCCAGTCCCAGCCCGCTGCCCCCACTGTCCCGGTCGCGGGCCTCGTGAAGTCGGGTGAACCGGTCGAACACGCGGTCGCGATCGCCTTCCGGTATGCCGTGCCCGTCGTCGGTGACGCTCAGCTCGGCCCCGCCCGGGACCGCCCGGGCTGCCAGCACCACCCCGTTCTCGGCATGCCGGACCGCGTTGTCGACGAGGTTGGTCACCGAGCGGAAGAGGTCCTCGCGGTCGCCGTGGACGAGCGGGGCACCCGAGTCGGGCAGTGGCTCCAGCTGCACCGGCACCCGCGCCGCGGCATACCGGGCGCTGACCTCGGCCAACAGCGCGCCGAGGTCGAGCGCGGCCGCCACCCGGGGGCGGGTGTCGTCGCCGGCCCGGGCGAGCACGAGCAGGTCCTCGACCAGCGCGGACAGCCGCTCGACCTCGGGCAGCAGGTCGCGCGGCAGGTCGCCTCCCTCGTGGAGCCTGGCTGCGACCTCGAGCTGGGTGCGCATGCTGGCGAGCGGGCTGCGCAGCTCGTGGGCCGCGTCGGCGACGAAGGAGCGCTGCTTCCCGCGGGCGCTGGCGAGCCGGTCCAGCATCCCGTTCAGGGTGGTGGCGAGGGCACTGATCTCGTCCCGGGTGGGAGGCACGGGCAGCCGCTCGGTGTCCGAGCTCGCCTCACCGATGCGTTCCGCGCCGTGCCGCAGGGACTCGACCGGCCCGAGTGCGGACCCGATGACCCGCCACGCGATCACGCCGAGCACGGCGAGCAGCAGCGGGAACGAGACCAGCAGCACGGTGCGCAGGATGCGGTTGCTCGTCTCCAGGTCCGCGGTGGGCAGCGCCGCGACGACGGTGACGCGCGCAGACGGCGGCCCTGCGCCCACCGCGGCGACCTGCAGGCTCCCGGACAGCCCGGTCCGATGACCGGGCACGACGAGTGCCTGGCCGGCCAGTGCCCGGTCCCGTTCACTGACCGTGACCAGCGCGGTGAGCCGGTCGGCGGTGGCGGAGCCGCCCACCACCCGGTTGGCTGCGTCGAGGACCTGCACCACCTGGGCGCCGGAGACCGGCACGGGGTCGGGGAGACGCCCCGCGTCGACCAGGACGGCGACGTCCTGGGCGCTGGTCCGGGCTCCGGTCTCGATGGCACGGTCGAGCGTGGCCGTCAGCACGGCATACAGGAGGAGACCGCCGATGAGCAGGGCCCCGGCCACGCCGCTCAGGCCGACGGCCATGAGACGGGACCGCAGGCTGAGCCGCTGGATCCGTGACGCCGTCATGGGGCCAGCCGGTAGCCGGCGCCGCGGACCGTCTCGATGCGGGTCCTGCCCAGCTTGCGCCGCAGGTACCCGATGTAGACCTCGACGACGTTGGGGTCGGCGTCCTCGGCCGCCCCCCAGACGCTGTCGAGCAGCGCCTCCTTCCCGACGAGCGCAGGGTGGGCCCGCAGCAGGTGCTCGAGGAGCAGGTACTCCCGGGCCGAGAGGGAGACGTCCGTGCCGTCAGCCGTCACCCGGTGGGAGGCCGGGTCGAGGACGATCCCGGCTGCCTCGAGGTTGACCGGCCGGGGGCCACGCTCCCGGCGCAGCAGTGCCCGGAGCCGGGCGAGCAGGACCACGAAGGAGAACGGCTTGGTCAGGTAGTCGTCCGCGCCGTAGTCGAGGCCGTCCGCTTGGTCGTACTCGCCGTCCTTCGCCGACAGCATCAGCACCGGAACCCAGTTCCCCTCCTGACGAAGGGTCCTCACGACGGTGTACCCCGACAGGCCGGGGAGCATGACGTCGAGCAGGACGGCATCGTAGCCGCCGAACCGGGCCGCCTCCAGGCCTGCGGACCCGTCCGGCGCGACGTCCACGACGAAGCCCTCGGACTCGAGCCCGCGCGCCAGGGCCGTGGCCATCCGGCGTTCGTCCTCCACCACGAGCAGTCGCACGGACCTCACGATGGCACGGCCACCGACCTGCGCGGGCCGCAGTGCCGGGCGCCACTCTCTCAGCCTGCTCTCAGCACGCAGGCGTCAGGATGGGTGCATGAGCTTCCTCAACGACCACCCGCGGCTGCGGTGGGTCGCCCCCGTGGCCGCGCTCGGCCTCATCGGCGCCACCTCCGTCGTCACCAGCAGCGCCAGTGCGGACTCCGGCCTGCCGCCGCGCACGGCGGCCCAGCTGCTGGCCGACGTCCAGCAGGCACGCCTGGACAGCCTCTCGGGCACCATCGTCCAGACCTCGGACCTCGGACTGCCGGAGCTGCCCGGTGTCGGCAGCACGGCCTCCGGCGGTGGGGGAAGCTCATCGCTGACCTCGATGCTCTCCGGCACCCACACCTGGCGGGTCTGGTACGCCGGGCCCACGACGTCGCGCCTCGCCCTCATCGGGAGCCTCGGCGAGTCGGACGTCATCCGCAACGACAAGGACGTCTGGGTGTGGTCGAGCAAGGACAAGACGGCCACCCACTACACCCTGGGCTCCGACGCCGCGAGCCAGAAGCCCGTGCCGGCCTCGCCGACGGACCTTCCGCGGACCCCGGAGGAGGCCGCCAGGAAGGCCCTGGAGGCGGTCGACCCGAGCACCGAGGTGAGCACGTCCGGGACGGGTGTGGTCGCCGGCCGGCCAGTGTACGAGCTGGTGCTCAGGCCGCGTGACGCCTCGTCGAGGGTGGCGCAGGTGCGCATCGCGGTCGACGGCGAGAGGCACATCCCGCTGCGGGTCCAGGTCTACTCGACCAAGATCGTCAACCCCGCGTTCGAGGTCGGGTTCACCTCGGTGGACTTCGCCAAGCCCGACGCCCGCCAGTTCCAGTTCGACCCGCCTCCGGGCACGACGGTGACCGAGTCGACCCAGGGCGCCCCCGCCAGGCCGCCCGGCCCGCCCGCCCCGGGACGGCCGGGCGCCCCGAAGGTCGTCGGCACTGGATGGGCGGCGGTCCTCGTCGCGCCGGTTCCGGCGGCGCTCACCGGCTCGGCCACCGGGTCGGCCACCGGCTCGCCCGCTGCGCCGAACCCGTCCGGTGCCACCCGCGCCCCGGAGACCAGGCAGCTCGAGGGGATCCTCGGGGCGATCCCGAAGACCTCCGGCAGCTGGGGCAGCGGACGGCTCGTCGACGGGACCCTCTTCTCCGCGCTCCTGACCGACGACGGCCGGGTCGCGGTCGGGGCGGTGACACCGGAGAGGCTGTACGCGGCACTGGCAGCGAAGTGAGCCGGTCCCCGACGGCGCCTGACGCGGACGCCGGGTGCGCCATCGAGACCTTCGCCCTGACCAAGCGCTTCGGGTCCCAGGTGGCCGTGGACGGCGTCGACCTCGTCGTGCCGGCGGGCGG
>JBPCOG010000315.1:0-1781 GCA_051000455.1 Lapillicoccus sp.
CGCCCCAGACCTCGCGCAGCGCGCGGGCGACCTCGCCGCAGGTGGCCCGAAGGCGCAGCGCCTCCTTCATCGGGTAGAGGACGTTGTCGGTGCCCTTGGCCGCCTCCTGCATCTCGCCGAGGGCCGACCTGACGGCGTGAGTGTCGCGATCGGCGCGCAGCGCGGCGAGCCGCTGACACTGCTCGGCCTCGATCCGCGGGTCGACCCGCAGCGACTCGTAGGCGTCCTCGACGTCGACGGTGAACCGGTTGACCCCGACGACAGTGCGCTCCTTGTTGTCGATCTCGGGGGCGATCCGGTAGGCGGAGCGTTCGATCTCGGACTTCTGGAAGCCCGCCTCGATGGCGGCCACCGCCCCTCCCCTGTCCTCGACGGCCCGGATCAGCTCGAGCGCCGCCGCCTCGAGGTCGTCGGTCATCGACTCCATCACGTAGGAGCCCGCGAACGGGTCGACGGTCTTGGTCACGTCGGTCTCGTAGGCGATGACCTGCTGGGTGCGCAGCGCGAGCCGGGCGGCCTTGGCCGTCGGCAGCGCGATGGCCTCGTCGTAGGAGTTCGTGTGCAGCGACTGGGTCCCGCCGAGGACCGCACCGAGCCCCTGCAGCGCGACCCGGACGAGGTTGACCTCCGGCTGCTGCGCCGTCAGCTGGACGCCCGCGGTCTGGGTGTGGAAGCGCAGCATCTGCGACTTCGGGTTCCGGGCACCGAACTCGTCACGCATCACGCGCGCCCAGATCCGCCGGGCCGCCCGGAACTTGGCGACCTCCTCGAGCAGGGTCGTCCGCGCCACGAAGAAGAAGGACAGCCGGGGCGCGATGTCGTCGACGCCGAGGCCCGCGGCCTGTGCGGCCCGGACGTACTCCTTGGCGTTGGCGATGGTGAAGGCGATCTCCTGCGCGGGTGTGGCTCCGGCCTCGGCCATGTGGTAGCCGGAGATGGAGATGGTGTTCCACCGCGGCATCTCCTTGTGGCAGTAGGCGAACGCGTCGCTGACGAGACGCAGGGACTCCTTCGGGGGATAGATGTAGGTGCCCCTGGCGATGTACTCCTTGAGGACGTCGTTCTGGACCGTGCCGGTCAGCTTGTCACCGGGTATGCCGTGCTCCTCGGCGACGAGCTGGTAGAGCAGCAGCAACGTCGAGCCGGGGGCGTTGATGGTCATCGACGTGGACACCTCGTCGAGCGGCAGGCCGTCGAAGAGGACCCGCATGTCGTCCAGCGAGTCGATCGCGACCCCGACCTTGCCGACCTCGCCGTGGGCGATGGCCTCGTCGGAGTCGTAGCCCATCTGGGTGGGCAGGTCGAAGGCGACCGAGAGCCCACCGGTGCCGGCCGCCACGAGCTGGTGGTAGCGCTCGTTGGACTCCTTCGCGGTGCCGAACCCGGCATACTGGCGCATCGTCCACGGCCTGCCGGTGTACATCGTCGGGTGCACTCCCCGGGTGAAGGGGTACTCCCCCGGGCGGCCGAGCTTCTCGGCCGGGTCGAAGCCGTCCAGCGCGGACTCGTCGTAGACCGCCCGGATCGGCAGGTCGGACTCGGTGCGGGCGCCCGGCTCGCTGGGGGTCGGCGGCATGCGCCCAGACTAATCCGGCGGGGTTCGCCGCCGCGCCGACGGACGGGACCGAACGGCATACCGGGGCGTTCCGGGGGCGACCGGACCGCTCGGTCCCGTCGTCCGGTGCGCCTGTGTGCAACCGCAGCGGCCAGCGCCGCAGAACGGGCACAGTGCTGGTATGCCGGACAGCACAGCCGGGCTGCTCGACGCGCTGGTCCGCCTC
>JBPCOG010000130.1:0-7976 GCA_051000455.1 Lapillicoccus sp.
GTTGAGCCGTAGGACATGTGTCGAGACCTCTCTCTCATGTGCACTCAGTGCGCCCCCTGGGACGGCACGATGGGACGCTAGTGGCATTCGGGCCACGACGCATCGTTTTGACCCCGCGCGTTACCAAAAGGTTCCCTGGTCTGTTCAGCCGCGCGGCGCCGGCAGCCGTCCTTGCGTCACCAGCCGTTCATTTGACACCGCTGTCGGAGTGGCCGCGTCCCGGCTGCGCCAGGCCGGGACTGCGCTCACCGGCGGCCGCGGCTCTCGTCCCCGCCAGGTGGCCGAACCCGGCCCGGGAGAGGACCTTTCCCGCGACCACGCCGATGACGACGAGGATGGCGCCGGCGACGAACAGCGTCACCGAGGCGATGACGACCGCGATCGACATGACCAGAGACGCGACGAGGATGACGCCGACCGCCACCCACGACGCCCTGCTGTGGCCATGGCTGTCGTGGGTGCCCTCCTCGCGCCTGCTCTGGTCGTGGCTGCTCTGGTCGTGGCTGCTCTGGTCGTGGCTGCTGTCGTCGTGGCTGCTCTGGTCGCGGGTGCTCTCGTCGCGGGTGCTCTCGTCGTGGCCTGCGGACTCGGACATGGGCACGGGCTCTCCTTCGCGGGCGATACGGACTGTCATTGTGTCAGGCCCGCGCCTCGCGCCCCCGTCGCAGGGCCGCGGCAACCCCCGGCCGCTCGAGCCGGCACGGTCGGCTCACCGTTCCCGGGGCGGGCCCACCGTCGGGTCGTGCCCGTCGCTCAGCTCGTCCCACGACGAGCGGTGGGCGCCGCGGGCATCCGCCCCGTCTACCGTGGCCGGGCGGTCGAACCGGGCGGACAGTCCCTGCCATCGCCCGACGGCGGCGAGCGCGAGGACGGCGGCCAGCACCAGCGCGGCCGCGGCGGCGGCGGCGGCCACCGCCCACCCGCCGAGGGTGCCGTCCGCCGCGACGGACCCCGTCCGGCCCAGCTGCTCCGCGGCGCGGCGACCGAGCGCGCCGGAGGGGTCTCGCACGACGCCGGCGACCAGCACCGCGACGCCGACGGCCGCGGCGGCCATGACAGCGGCCGACAGGCGACGGATCCGCAGCCCCCCGGACAGGGTCGCCACCAGCGAAACCAGGGTGACGGCGGCCAGGGCGAGCACCCCCGGGGCCACCTGCGAACCCGACGCGGCCAGCGTGGCAGGTCCAAGGACCGCGTCGGTGGTACGTCCGGTCACCCACGGCTGGGACCCGCTCGCCAGCAGCACCGCGGCCGGGACGAGGACGAGGACGAGGACCGAGCGCTTGCTCGTCACGGTGCGGTCATCCCGGGACCCCCGAGTCCGGCGCCCGGAACCCGGACGCGGCCTGGACTGCCCGCAGCACGGCCGCGGCCTTGTGCTGTGTCTCCTCGTACTCCCGCTGCGGGACCGAGTCGGCGACGATCCCCGCACCGGCCTGGACGTGCGCGACGCCGTTCTTGATGACGGCGGTGCGGATCGCGATCGCCATGTCGAGGTCACCCGCGAAGTCGAGGTAGCCCACCGCCCCGCCGTAGACGCCGCGCCGGATGCCCTCCAGCTCGTCGATGAGCGCCATCGCGCGCGGCTTGGGCGCCCCGGAGAGGGTGCCCGCCGGGAAGGTGGCGACGAGGACGTCGTAGGCGGTGCTCTCGTCCCGGAGCTCGCCGACGACCGTGGACTCCAGGTGCATGATGTGGCTGTACTGGCGGACCGTCATCAGCTCCACGGTGTCCACGGTGCCCGGCCGGCACACCCGCTGGAGGTCGTTGCGGGAGAGGTCGACGAGCATGACGTGCTCGGCCCGCTCCTTGGCGTCGCTCGCCATCTCCTCCGCCAGCAGCACGTCCTCCTCGGGGCTCTTTCCCCGCGGCCGCGACCCGGCGATGGGGTGCGTGATCGCCCGCCGGCCGGTCACCCTGACGAGGGCCTCCGGGCTCGAGCCCACGACGTCGTAGGCCGTCCCGTCCGGGTGCGGCAGGCGCAGGAGGTACATGTACGGGCTCGGGTTGGACGCGCGGAGGGCTCGGTAGACGTCGAGCGCATCTGCGGTACAGGGCACTGAGAACCGTTGGGAGACGACGATCTGGAAGGCCTCACCCGACCGGATGGCTTCCTTGCTGCGTTCCACGATGTCGTGGAACTGTTCCTGGGTGTGGGTGCTGGTGGGACTCTGCTGCGACGGGACGATGACGGCGACGGTGCTCTCGGCTGCCTCGGCCAGGTCGCGGGTCATCTGGTCCAGCCGGCTGACCGCGTCCGCCCACGCCTGCTCGACGCGCTCGTCCGTGGCGTCGTGGTTGACGGCGTTGGCGATGAGCAGCAGCGACCCGTCGGCGTGGTCGAGGACCGCGAGGTCGGTCGCGAGCATCATCGTCAGCTCCGGCAGGCCGAGTGCGTCGTGCCCCTCGTCCGGGACGCGCTCCCAGCGGCGGACCGCGTCGTAGGTGACCGCGCCGACCATGCCGCCGGTCAGCGGTGGGAGGCCGTCGATCCGCGGCGTGGCGAGGGTGGCGACGGTGTCGCGCAGAGCGAGCGTCGGGTCCCCCCGGGTGGGGACCCCCGCCGGCGGCTGGCCGATCCAGTGGGCCTGGCCATCTCGCTCGGTGAGGGTGGCACAGCTCGCCGCCCCGACGATCGAGTACCGGGACCAGACACCCCCGTGCTCGGCGGACTCGAGCAGGAACGTCCCCGGCGCGTTGCGTGCCAGCTTCCGGTAGACCCCGAGCGGCGTCTCCGCGTCGGCCAGCAGCCGGCGCACGACGGGGACCACCCGCCGGTCCCGGGCCAGCTCCGTGAACAGGGGCAGGGGCGGCCAGGTCTGCCCCCACGCGAGGTCGGCACGCAGGTCCGGTCCGCCCGCCGTCCGTGCTGCGCCGGTCACGGCATCGGCTCCCCACCGACCGGCAGCGGGCGGGCGTCGAAGCAGGTGCGGTCGCCGGTGTGACAGGCCGCCCCCACCTGCTCGACACGCACCAGCAACGCGTCGCCGTCGCAGTCGGCTGCTGCGCTCCTCACGAGCTGGACGTGCCCGGACGTGTCCCCCTTGCGCCACAGCCGGCCGCGGCTGCGGGACCAGAAGGTCACCCGGCCGGTGGTGAGGGTGAGGGCAAGGGCGTCGTCGTTCATCCAGCCGACCATGAGCACCTCGCCGGTGTCGTGCTCCTGGATGACGGCGCACACCAGCCCGGCCTCATCGCGCCTCAGCAGCGCGGCGATGGCGGGGTCGAGCGGGACGGCGGGTCGGTCGGGCACCCGGCCATTCTGCCCAATCCCGCGGTATGCCGTGTGCCGGGCTCCCCGCGGCCGGCGACACCGGGTGGCGGGGGCGGGGCGGCCCAGAGGGTCAGGCGCCCCGCTGCTGGGCCACCCACGACGCGTGCAGCCCGGAGTAGACCCCGCCGGCGTCGACGAGCTCGTGGTGCGGCCCCCGCTCGACGATGCGCCCGGCGTCGACGACGATCACCTCGTCGGCTGCCTGCGCGGTGGACAACCGGTGCGCGATGGCGATCGAGGTCCGACCCCGAGTGAGGCTGTCCAGGGCCCGCTGGAGCCGGACCTCGGTGCTGGGGTCGACCGCGGAGGTCGCCTCGTCCAGCACGAGCAGGTCCGGGTCGGCCAGGTAGGCCCGGGCGAGCGCCACCAGCTGGCGCTCGCCGGCCGAGAGGGACTCCCCCAGTTGGCCGACGTCGGTGGCGAGGCCCCGGGGCAGGGTCTCGAGCCAGGAGTCGAGCCCGAGCTCGGTCATCGACAGCAGGACGTCGTCCTCGGTCGCGTCCGGTGTGCCGAAGCGGATGTTGTCCAGCAGTGAGTCGTCGAAGAGGAAGCCCTCCTGGGGCACGAGGACGACCCGGCTGCGCAGCGAGCGGAACCGCACCCGGCGCAGGTCGACCCCGTCCAGGCGCACGCTCCCCTCGGTCGGGTCCATGAGCCTGGTCAGCAGCTTCGCGAGGGTGGACTTGCCGGAGCCGGTCTCCCCGACGATCGCCACCCTGCTGCGCGGGGCGATCCGCAGGTCGACCTCGTGCAGGACGGGATCGCCGCCGGGGTAGGCGAACCCCACCCCCTCGAACTCGACGGTGATGGGACCGCGGGGCAGGTCGACGCCGTCCTCGGCGGGGTCCGCCACGTCGGCCTCGGTGTCGATGATCCCGATGACGCGCCGCCACCCGGCAACGGCGTTCTGCATCTCGTTGAGGATCTCCGTCGCCTGCTGGACGGGGCTGGTGAACAGGTTGACGAGGAACAGGAAGGCGAGGAGCTCGCCGAGGGTGACCTGGCCGCGGACGCCGAGAACGGTGCCGACGACGATTATGATCGCCGTCGTCATGCCGGAGACGAGCTGGCCGGAGGTGAAGGCGATCACGGCGCGCGCCTGGGCACCGATGGCCGCCCGGCGGTGCCGGTCGACCGCGACGTCGATCCGCGCGGCGGTACGCTCCTCCACCCCGTAGGCCCGGATGGTGGCGGCTCCGACGACCGCCTCGGCGACGGCACCGAGCATGTCCCCCACCAGTTGGCGGACCGTGGTGTAGGCCCGTCCGACGATGCCCTGGAACTTGCGGATGACGAAGAACAGGGGCACGTAGCAGGCCCAGACGACCGCGGCCAGGATCGGGCTGTAGAACAGCATCAGCACGGTGGCGAGGGTGATCTGCCCCAGGCTGACGATGAGCATGAGTCCGCCGAACTGCACGAACATCGAGATCGTGTCGACGTCCGAGGTCACTCGCGACACGAGCGACCCCCGCCGCTCGGTGTTCTGGGTGAGCACCGACAGGTCGTGGATGTGGCGGAAGGCCCTGAGCCGCAGCGAGGACAGCCCGCTCTCGGACGCCCGGAACAACCGCACGTTGACCAGGTAGGAGCTGAACGCCGTGACGACGACCCCGCCGAGAGCGAGCAGGACGTAGCGACCCACGAGCGCCGGGTCCGGGCCACCCGGCGCGAGGATGCCGTCGTCCGTGGTGCGCTGCACGACGAAGGGGATGAGCACCCGGCCCACCGTCGACAGGACGGCCAGGGCGACGGTCACGCCGATGCCCCTGCGCAGCTCCGGCGAGAGCTGCACGCCGCGCACCAGCGTCTGCCACGTGCTGCGACCCTGCCCGGCGCCGATGCCGCTCTCGTCCTCGAGGGGGAGGCTCGCGACGGTCACCGCTCCACCGCGAGGACGCCGCCGGAGACGGAGCCCGACGGTTCCTCGTCGGCTGCCACGGCCTCACGCTCGGCCGCCTCCCGCGCGTATGCCGTGACAAGCCGCTCGTAGCCGGCGCACCGGCCCAGCAGCTCGGGGTGGGTGCCGTGGTCGACGACGCGGCCCTGCTCGAGATAGACGACCTCGTCGGCGAGGGCGATGGTCGCCAGCCGGTAGGCGACCACGAGCACCGTCGTCCCCGAGCTCGACTCGCGCAGGCCGGCGAGGATCGCCTGCTCGACGCTGGGGTCCACCGCTGACGTCGCGTCGTCGAGAACGAGGAGTCGCGGAGTGCGGATGAGGGCCCGGGCCAACGCGATCCGCTGCCGCTGGCCGCCGGAGAGGGTCGCGCCGCGCTCCCCGACCCTGGTGTCCAGGCCCGCGCCCAGGCGCCCGACGAACCCGTCCGCCTGGGCCACCCGCAGGGCCGCCCATACCTCGTCGTCGGTGTGTTCGGCGCCCAGCGTGACGTTGCCCCGCACGGTGTCGTCGAACATGAAGGTGGCCTGGGCCACCAGCCCGGCCACGTCGGACACCCCGCCGTGCCGGACCGTCCTCAGGTCGATGCCGTCGAGGAGCACCGTGCCGTGGTCGGGGTCCACGAGGCGCATGACCAGGTTGGTCAGGGTCGTCTTGCCTGCGCCGGTCGGGCCCACGAGGGCGGTGGTGCCCCCGGGCAGCACCGCCAGGGTGACGTCGGTGAGGGCCGGGTTGCGTCCCACCGAGCCGTCCTCGAGCCGCACCTCGTAGGCGTAGGACACCCGGTCCGCGCGCAGGCGGCTGGGCCCGGCCGCGGGGAGGGTGGCGCTCCCGTAGCCCATCCCGCCGCTCGCGCCGAGGACCGCCTGCACCCGGTCCCAGCCCACGACCGACCGCGGGAGCTCGGCGAGGACCCAGCCGAGCGCGCGCACCGGGAAGGCGAGGATGGAGAACAGGTAGGCGATCTGGACCACTTCGGCCGCGGTCAGGTGGCCGGTCGACACCCGCCAGGTGCCGACGAGCAGCACGGCCAGGGTCCCGAGGGTGGGTATCGCCTCGATGGCCGGGTCGAACGTGCCGCGGGTGCGTCCGACCTCGATGTTGGCGGCCCGCAGCTCATGGGTCACCCCCGCGAACCGCCCGGCCTCCTGGTCCTCGCGGCCGAGCGACTTGACGACGAGGGCGGCCTCGAAGCTCTCATGGGCCACCTCGGAGACCTGCGCCCGCAGCTGCTGGGCGCGGGTGACCCGCGGGGACATCGCCCGCTGGAAGGCGAGGTTGGCGAGGAAGAGCAGGGGGAAGACGGTCATGCCGATACCGGCGAGGAACGGGTCCACGAAGACCATCTGGACGACCCCGAAGACGAGCATCACGACGACCCCGATCGCCATCGGAAGGGGCGCGAAGATGTTCCACGTCGCCTCGACGTCGGCGTTGGCGTTGGACAGCAGCTGTCCCGAGGGGTGGCGGTGGTGCCAGCTCAGCGGCAGCCGGAGGTACTGCCGCGTCACCCGCTGCCGGTAGGTCGCGCCGAGGTTGTACATCGCGAACCCGGCGGCGATGCGGCGCACGATGATCCCGACGACGTTGAGGACGACGACCGCGGCCAGCAGGAGCCCCGCCTGCCACAGCTGTCCCCACGTGACCTGGCGGGCCGCGATGGCTGGCGAGACGACCTCCCGGACGACCCAGCCGATCACCCAGGCCGTGCCGCCGGTCATGATGCCGTAGACGCAGCTGCCGGCGACGGCGAGGGCGAACCAGCGGGGCTCCTGCCGGATGCCGGCGCCGATGACGCCGAAGCCGCGGCGCAGGGTGGCGGCCGAGGCGGTGGGCACGACGATGTCTCCGGGAGGACGAGGCGGTCTGGTGATCTCCCCCCACCTTCTCACGGGACCCCGACACCCCCGGGCCTGCCCGGGGCGGGCGCCCGCCTGCGACGCAGGAGGCACGTGCGGTGCCGCGGCGGCGGGCCTAGAGGTCGCCGAGGCGACCTCGTCACCGCGGCCAGCTACATCCCCCGGGAACGCCTCGGCGCCACCGACGACTGCGGGTTCTCACCCTTCAGCATCGACGACAAGCCCCGGCACGGTTCCCCGGACTTCGCCCGCGACGTCGCCTTCCAGAAGATCACGGCGCGCGTCGCGGGTGCCCGGCTGGCCAGCGAGCGGCTGCACCTCTGAGGCCACCGCTGGCCCGGCCCGGGTGTAGCGCACCTCGTCCTTCTCGTCCCTCACCCCGGTGGTGGTGAACCCGGCCCGCTCCAGCGCCCGGCGGCTGGCCTGGTTGCCGTATGCCGTGTGCGCCTGCACCGTCGCCCGGGCCGCCTCCGCGGCGGCGACCGCGACGGCGAGGGCGTCGCTGATGAGCCCCTGGCGCCGCGCGGACTCGACGAGCCCGTAGCCGACCTCGACGACGCCGTGCGCGTCCGGGGGGCCGAAGAACCCCAGCGACCCGACGGCCAGCCCGTCCGAGCCGCGGACGACGTGCCGCGGACCCCACCCCGCGGTGCCGGGCGCCCAGCGCTCCTGCACCATCGCGGCGGCGTCGACGTCGTCCCGGCGCGGGTACCCCTCCGCCCACCACGGCAGCCGGCGGCCGATGGCCATCAGCCCCGCCTCGGCCGGGGTGATGAGGAGGAGCCTGGTCAGGCGCCCCTCGAGCGGGCCCTCGGGAAGGTGCGGCCCGGCATACCTCATGTGTGGGCCGCCTTGTCGCCCAACGTGACCCAGTAGCGGCGGGTGCCGCCGCGGACGTCCTCGAGGACCCCGCCGTTGGCCTCGACCACCCGCGCGGACGCGA
>JBPCOG010000016.1:0-3143 GCA_051000455.1 Lapillicoccus sp.
GAAGTCGTCCTCACCGTGGGAGGGGGCGACCTGGACCAGCCCGGTGCCCTCGTCGGTGGTGACGAAGTCGCCGGCGAGCACCGTGAACGCGGCGGGCACGTCGGCCATCAGCTCGGTGAGGAAGTCGAACACCGGGGTGTACCGCCGGCCCACCAGCTCGCTGCCCTTGACGGTGCCGACCCGCGTGGCCCCGGCCAGCTGCTTCTCGTAGGCGCCGGTGCGCGCCTCCCCCAGGATGTAGCGGTGCCCGTCCGGGTGCTCCATCACCGCGTAGTCGATGTCCGGGCCAACGACGAGGTTGGTGTTCGGTACCAACGTCCACGGCATCGTCGTCCAGGCCAGTGCCCGCTCACCGGTCTCGAGCTCCAGCCACACGGTGCTTGCCGGGTCCTGGCGCAGCTGGTAGACGTCGTCGTCCATCCGCAGCTCGTGGTTGGACAGCGGCGTCTCGTCGTTCCAGCAGTAGGGCAGGACCCGCTGGCCCTCGTAGACGAGGCCCTTGTCGTAGAGGGTCCTGAAGGCCCAGATCACCGACTCCATGTAGTCCGGCTCGAGCGTCTTGTAGTCGTGGTCGAAGTCCACCCAGCGCGCCTGGCGGGTCACGTAGGCGCGCCAGTCGTCGGTGTAGCGCAGCACGGAGGCGCGGCAGGCGGCGTTGAACTTCTCGATCCCGAGCTCGAGGATCTCGTCCTTGGTCTTGAGCCCGAGCTGGCTCATCGCCTCGAGCTCGGCGGGCAACCCGTGGGTGTCCCAGCCGAACCGGCGCTCCACCCGGCGCCCCCGCATCGTCTGGTACCTCTGGACGATGTCCTTGACGTAGCCGGTCAGCAGGTGGCCGTAGTGCGGCAGGCCGTTGGCGAACGGCGGCCCGTCGTAGAAGACGAACTCGTTCGACCCGTCCTCGCCCGCCGCCCGGTTCTCCACGGACGCCGCGAAGGTCCCGTCCTGCGCCCAGTAGCGCAGGACGCGCTCCTCGATCTCGGGGAAGCTCGGGCTCGCCACCACACCGGCCGCGGCTGCCGTGCCGTCCGTGCTGACCCGGGGATAGGTCATCAGTGCTCTCCTGCGTCATCGGCTCGTGCTACCCGGCCACGAGGACGACGCCACCGGGAGTGTCCCGGCGACACCGCGGTGCCACCCCGCTTGCCGCAACCGACCCGCGCATCGCGGGCCCGGCATACGGCCGCTCTTGCCGAAGGCTGTCACGGGCCCACCCGTCCGGTTCTAGTGGGAAGCACCGCTTCCGTTCTTCCGGAGGCTCACCGGTGATGGCCGGGTCAGCGCCTGTGAGGGAAGTCTACAGTGAACGGCATGAGCATCTCGAGCACCGCCGTCCTGCCCGGGCTCAGCGCACGGGCCCTCGTCACCGACCCGGGCATCGCGGCGACGTATGCCGTGGACGCCTCCCTCGGCTCGACCGCGCCGGCGAGCTACACGGTCGTCCGTGCCCGGGACGTCGCCGACGTCGTCGCGGTGCTCGCCGAGGCGCACGCGCACGGCATACCCGTCGTCCCGCAGGGCGCGCGCACGTCACTGGCGGGGGGTGCGACGGCCAGCGAGGGATCCATCGTCCTCAACGTGGAGGGACTCGACGAGGTCGCCGAGGTCAACGAGCTCGAGGGCTACGCCGTGGTCGGCCCCGGGGTGGTCAACCAGGACCTCAAGAAGGCCGTCAGCGCAGTGGGGCTGTTCTACCCGCCGGACCCGGCCTCCTCGGCGACCTGCACCATCGGCGGCAACGTGGCCACCAACGCCGGCGGGCTGTGCTGCGTGAAGTACGGCGTGACGGCCGACTACATCAAGGCGCTCGAGGTCGTCCTGCCCGGCGGCGAGCTCATCCGCACCGGGCACCGCACCGGCAAGGGCACCGCCGGCTACGACCTCACCGGCCTGTTCGTCGGCTCCGAGGGCACGCTGGGTGTGGTGACCTCGATCGTCACCAGGCTGATCCCCGCACCGGACCCGGCGCTGACCGCGCTGGCCACCTTCGACTCGCTCGACCGGGCCACCGACGGCGTGCTCGCGCTGCGCCGGGACCGCCACCGCCCGTCCCTGCTCGAGTTCCTCGACCGCGCGACGATCGTGGCCGTCCAGGCGGTCGCGGACTTCGGCTTCCCCAACGACTGCGCAGCCGCGCTCATCGTCCAGTCCGACCGCCCCGGCCACGCCGCCGAGGACGTGCTGCGGTATGCCGGGCTGCTCGAGTCCGCGGGTGCCACCGAGGTCGCGGTGGCCGACGACGAGCGGGAGGCGGACGCGCTGATGGCCGGGCGCCGGGCCCTCAACGCGGCCCTGGAGGCCAAGGGCGGACGCTTCATCGAGGACGTGTGCATCCCCGTCGGGCGGCTGGCCGAGCTGATCCGCGCCGGGGAGGAGATCTCCACCCGGCGCGGGGTCGAGATCACGCTGTCCGGGCACGGGGGGGACGGCAACCTGCACCCCTGCTTCTTCTTCACCCTCGGCGACGCCGAGAGCCGGCACCGCGCGGAGGAGGCCTTCGGGGACATGGTCCGGGTGGCCCTGGCCATGGGCGGCACCATCACCGGCGAGCACGGTGTCGGTTCGCTCAAGAGGCGCTGGCTGCCGCTCGAGCTCGGCGAGCCGGAGATGGACAGGCAGCGGGCGGTCAAGGCCCTCTTCGACCCCAGGGGCATCATGAACCCCGGGAAGGTCTACTGAGCGGCGGCGGCTGGTAGAAACGACCCATGACCGACACGGAGACACGGGGCGGCTGGCTCAGCCGGGAGCAGCTGCGCGACGCCCGGGAGCGCCTGCCGATCCTCTACATCGACGCCGTTCCGGTGCGGGTGGACGACCGCGGCTCGGTCACCGAGCTGGCACTGCTGCTGCGGGCCTCGGCCGAGGGGAGGATCAACCACGAGCTCGTCTCGGGTCGGGTGCTCGACCACGAGCGGATCCGCGACGCCCTGGCACGCCACGTCGAGAAGGACCTCGGCCCGCTGGCGATGCCCCGGATCCCGGTGTCACCGCAGCCGTTCACCGTGGCCGAGTACTTCCCGACCCCCGGGGTCACGCCCTTCCACGACCCCCGTCAGCACGCGGTGTCGCTGGCCTTCATCGTCCCGGTCATGGGCGACTGCGCTCCCCAGCAGGACGCCCTGGACCTCGCCTGGCTCACGCCC
>JBPCOG010000141.1:0-2489 GCA_051000455.1 Lapillicoccus sp.
CCGAGGGCCAGCATCACCAGGCCGCCGAGGAGGTTGAACTGCCCGAAGGACAGCTGCAGGACAGAGATGCCCGGGCGCGTGCCGGCGCTGGCGAGCGGGTCACCAAGGGAGCCGGCAGCGGACCAGAGGCCCACTCCGGCTGCCGCGGCGCCCCAACCGACCAGCTGCCGGGACGCGCGAGCCGCACGCTCCCCGCGCTGGGACAGCAGCGCCGCGTCGACCCCCGGAACCCTCGCCGGTGCCGCGGCCAGCACCCCCGCGTGAGCGGCCGCCATGAGCACATAGCTCCACGGCCACTCTCCCGGCGCGGCGAGCCCGGACAGTCCAATCGCAACGGCCTGGACGATCCCGAGCAGCGCTGCCACACGGGTCAGCGTGCCGGTCAGCAGCAGGGCAGCGAGCAGTGTCTCGACCGCCAACGTGGCCCATCCGAACACCGTGTAGTGCGGCAGGACCAGGTGCTCGATGACCCAGCTGTACGGAGGCAGCACCGGATGCGAGACGGCGCCGGCGACGAAGGTGTACAGCCCGTAAGCGGGGGGGCCCTTGCCAAAATCCGGAGGGGTCTTCCACCCGAGGTTCGACAACCACATCAGGCCCAAGGTGACCCGGACGACGGCTATCACCATCGACCCGCCCCGAGGGTGGTCGGCGACCAGCCACGCTCTCAGCGATCTCATCGCCACACGATGCCCCGTGGGCGCAGCTCGGGTCAACCAGCTCACCACGCCGTCACCATGCCGTAAGACACCAACAGCGGGCATGGTTTTCTCCTTGGCGGGTCTGAGGTACGGGATAGCAACCCTGCGACCAGCCGCAATCCTTCCCGGGGCTGGACCCTCGTCGCGGTGCTCGTGGAGGGCTGCCCGAGGCTGGTCGCAAGATCGAGGACACACCAGGGAACACAGCGAGGACCCCAGAGGGTTCCCACGTCGTGCCCGGATGTCCACACGACGCCAACGCTCAGGCCCAGGCGGGGGCCTTCCGTGCCTACGTCGAGCCCGAGATCGAGGTGATGTTCCGGGTCGCCCGATCCCTGACCGGGAACACGGCGGACGCCGAGGACCTCACCCAGGAGAGCCTCATCCGCGCCTTCCGGAGTATTCACCGCTTCGACGGCAGACACCCGCGGGCGTGGCTGCTCACGATCCTGCGGCACACCCACCTGAACATGCTCAGGCGCCAGCGGCCCGGCACGGTCGACGACTGGGGCACCCTCGGCGGGAGCCGCCCCGCGTTCGGGGCGGCCGTGGGACGCAGCGCGGAGGACGAGGTCGTCGACGACACGCTGCACCACGAGCTCGAGGCGGCGCTCGCGGCGCTCGACCCGCGCTTCCGCGAGACCCTCATCCTCGTCGACGTCCACGGCCTGACATATGCGGACGCCGCTGCCGCTCTCGGCATACCCCTCGGCACGGTCATGTCACGCCTGAGCCGAGCCCGCGACCGGGTGCGTGCGCATCTCGGCCCCGATCTTCTTCTCTCCCGGAGGCTGTCGTGATCGCAACTCTGCGGCGCATGGTTACCTGTCACTGGTCGGCTCGTCGGCTTCAGCGCTACCTGGACGCCGATCCGTCCGCCCCCCTGACGCCCGGCGAGGTCGTGCGCCTCGAGTCGCACCTTGCCATCTGCGACAAGTGCGCAACGGTCGCCGACGAGCACCGTGGCCTGCGCCTCGCCCTCTCCCACTGGCCCGGCCGGTCGGCAGCGGACCCGGAGGCAGTCGCCCGGCTGCGCTCGTTCGTCACCACCTTGACCAACCAGGAGCTCGAATGAGCGATGGACAGGTCTGGGACCTGGTCGTCATCGGCGGCGGCACCGCCGGCATCGTCGGAGCAAAGACGGCAGCCCGGTTGGGCGCGTCGGTGCTCCTGGTCGAGCGGGGACAGCTCGGCGGTGACTGCCTGTGGACCGGGTGCGTCCCGTCGAAGTCACTGCTCGCCTCGGCTGAGGCTGCCGCATCTGCCCGGTATGCCGCGGTGCTCGGTGTCGACGTGTCTGGCGTGGACGTCGACTTCACCGCCGTGATGAAGCACGTGCACGGCGCGATCGAGCAGATCGCTCCCACCGACTCGGCCGAGGCTCTCGCAGAGGCCGGGGTCGAGGTGGTCATCGGTACGGCCGAGTTCACCGGCCCGCGCGAGGTCACCGTTGACGGTGACCTCATCCGTTTTCGGCAGGCGCTGCTCGCCACCGGCGCCTCCCCGGCACTGCCCCCCATACCGGGGCTCGGGGACTCGCAGTACCTGACCAGCGATACCGTCTGGAAGCTGACGTCGCTGCCGAAGCGGCTGACCGTCCTGGGCGGCGGCAGCATCGGCTGCGAGCTCGGGCAGGCGTTCGCCCGGCTCGGGTCCGAGGTGAGCATCATCGAGGGCGCCGATCGCCTCCTGCCGCGCGAGGACCCCGACGCGGCCCGGCTGGTCAATGCCGCGCTGCTTCTCGACGGGGTGAGCATCCGCACCGGTGTCCCGGTCGTGAAGGTCACG
>JBPCOG010000262.1:0-2391 GCA_051000455.1 Lapillicoccus sp.
CCCGTGTCGTCCTGGATCTGGTTGATCATCTTGCCCTTCGGGCCGATGACCTCGCCGATCTTGTCGACCGGGACCTGCACCGTGATGACGCGCGGGGCGAACGGTGACATGTCATCCGGGATGTCGATCGCCTCGGCCATGACGTCGAGGATGTGCAGCCGGGCCTCCCGGGCCTGGGTCAGCGCGCCACCGAGCACCGAGGCGGGGATGCCGTCGAGCTTGGTGTCGAGCTGGATGGCGGTGACGAACTCCTTCGTCCCGGCGACCTTGAAGTCCATGTCGCCGAAGGCGTCCTCGGCGCCGAGGATGTCGGTCAGCGCGGCATACTGCGTCTTGCCGTCGACCTCGTCGGAGACCAGCCCCATCGCGATGCCCGCGACCGGCGCGCGCAGCGGCACCCCGGCGTTGAGCAGCGACAGGGTGGACGCGCAGACCGAGCCCATCGACGTCGAGCCGTTGGAGCTGAGCGCCTCGGACACCTGCCTGATCGCGTACGGGAACTCCTCGCGGCTCGGCAGCACCGGCATGATGGCCCGCTCGGCGAGCGCGCCGTGACCGATCTCGCGCCGCTTCGGCGACCCGACCCGGCCGGTCTCACCGGTGCTGTAGGGCGGGAAGTTGTAGTTGTGCATGTACCGCTTGCGCGTCACCGGCGACAATGAGTCGATCTGCTGCTCCATCTTGAGCATGTTCAACGTCGTCGCACCCATGATCTGGGTCTCGCCGCGCTCGAACAGGGCGGAGCCGTGCACCCGGGGGAGCACGTCGACCTCGGCCGACAGGGCGCGGATGTCCCGCAGCCCACGGCCGTCGATGCGGACCTCGTCGCGCAGGATCCGCTGGCGGATCAGCTTCTTCTGGGCCGCCCGGTATGCCGCGGACAGCTCCTTCTCGCGTCCGGCGAAGGAGCCCTCCCGGTCACCGGCACCGGCAAGGTCCGCCTTCATCGCGGCCTTGATCTCGTCGAGGCGGTCCTCGCGCTCCTGCTTGCCGGCGATGGTCAGCGCCGAGGCCAGGTCGTCCGCGACGAACGACTCGACGGCGTCGTAGGCGTCCTGCTCGTAGTCGAGGAAGACCGGGAAGTCCTGGATCTCCTTGGCCGCCTGGCTCGCCAGCTGGGTCTGCGCCTGGCAGAGGACGGCGATGAACCTCTTGGCTGCCTCGAGCCCCTCGGCGACGACCTCCTCGGTCGGGGCGCCGGCGCCCTGGTTCTTGACGAGGTCCCAGGTGGACTCGGTGGACTCAGCCTCTACCATCATGATCGCGACGTCGGCGTCACTGCCGTCACCGTCCGGCGAACCTGCGACGACCCGGCCGGCGACGACCATGTCGAAGACCGAGCGCTCCACGTCGGAGAAGTTGGGGAACGCCACCCACTGGCCCTCGATGAGGGAGACCCGCACGGCTCCGACCGGGCCGGAGAACGGCAGGCCCGAGATCTGGGTGGAGGCGGATGCCGCGTTGATGGCGAGCACGTCGTACTGGTGGTCGGGGTTGAGGGCGAACACCGAGATGACGACCTGCACCTCGTTGCGCAGGCCCTTCTTGAACGTCGGGCGCAGTGGCCGGTCGATGAGCCGGCAGGTCAGCACGGCCTCGGTCGACGGGCGGCCCTCCCGGCGGAAGAACGACCCGGGGATGCGGCCGAGGGAGTACATGCGCTCCTCGACGTCGACGGTCAGGGGGAAGAAGTCGAACTGCTCCTTGGGGGTCTTGCCGGCCGTCGTCGTCGACAGCAGCATCGTGTCGTCGTCGAGGTATGCCGTGACCGAGCCGTTGGCCTGCCTGGCCAGTCGCCCGGTCTCGAACCGGATCGTGCGGGTGCCGAACGTGCCGTTGTCGATGCTCGCTTCGGCGAAGGTGATCTCTGGACCCTCCATGTGGGCCCTCCGTTCTTTTTTCTCAATGACCGCGTGCATCGTCGTTGTGCACGGGTGTGCTTGTCAGCTGTCGTCAGCCGGAGAGACGGTGCTCTCGGGTGACACGGACAGCCTTCGGTCGTGCATCACGCCTCAGGGGCGGTCCCTGGTGTGGGACCGCCCCTGAGGCGGACAGCTAGCGGCGCAGGCCAAGGCGCTTGATCAACGAGCGGTAGCGCTCGATGTCGGTCGCCTCGAGGTAGCGCAGCATTCGCTTGCGCTGGCCGACCAGCAGCAGCAGGCCGCGGCGGCTGTGGTGGTCGTGCTTGTGGGCGCGGGCGTGCTCGGTCAGGTCCTTGATGCGCTGCGTCAGCATCGCGACCTGGACTTCGGGGGAGCCGGTGTCGCCCTCTTTGGTGGCGTACTCGGTCATGATCGCGGTCTTGACCTCGGCGTTCAACGGCATGGGCGGCCCGACTCCTTCTGGTGCTGGTTGCGCGGTGCTCCAGGGCATGTCCACCTGGGCGTTCTC
>JBPCOG010000105.1:0-2992 GCA_051000455.1 Lapillicoccus sp.
ACGACGACGCCTACGACACCCTCTTCGCGCGCCTCGACTGGCTCTCGGACCGCCTTGCCGGACAACGTTTTCTCGTCGGCGACACCATCACCGAGGCGGACGTGCGGCTGTTCACGACCCTGGCCCGCTTCGACGCGGTCTACCACGGCCACTTCAAGTGCAACCGTGAGAAGCTCAGCGAGATGCCGGTGCTCTGGGCGTACGCGAGGGACCTGTTCCAGACGCCGGGGTTCGGCGACACGACGGACTTCGCGCACATCAAGGAGCACTACTACCTCGTCCACCGGGACATCAACCCGACCGGGGTGGTTCCCCTGGGCCCGGCACTGGCGGGGTGGGCCGAACCGCACGGCCGCGAGGCACTGGGGGGACGCCCGTTCGGCGACGGCACGCCGCCTGGTCCGGTCCGGTCCGGCGAGGAGGTCCCGGCCGCGCACAACCCGGTGCTGGCGCTCCTCTGAGCCTTCTCCGGTATGCCGCCAAAGCTCCAGTTCCGTTGCGAGGCAACGAAGTTCACGCGTCCACGTTTGCGCGCGCTGCGCCGAGCCCCAGCAGGTCGACGATGCGGTTGAGGTCGTCCACCGATGCGAACTCCACAGTGAGCCGGCCCTTGCGCTGACCCAGGGTGATGTGCACCCGGGTGTCGAGGTGCTCGGACAGGGAGGCGGCGAGGTCGTCGAGTTGGGGGTGGCGGGTACCGGCCCGCGGCCTGCGCCCTCGGGCGACGGGCTCACCCCCGAGCGCAACGGCCTCCTCGACGTTGCGCACGGACATCCCCTCCGCCACGATGCGCTGGGCCAGCCGCTCGATGGCCGCGCCGTCCTCGAGCCCGAGCAGGGCCCGCGCATGCCCGGCGCTGAGCACGCCCGCGGCGAGGCGGCGGGCCACGAGCGGAGGCAGCTTGAGCAGCCGCAGCGTGTTGGAGATCTGCGGCCGGGACCGTCCGAGCCGGGTCGCGAGCTCTTCGTGGGAGCACCCGAAGTCGTCGAGCAGCTGCTGGTATGCCGCGGCCTCCTCGAGCGCGTTCAGCTGGCTGCGGTGCAGGTTCTCCAGCAGGGCGTCGCGCAGCAGGTGGTCGTCGGTCGTGTCCTTGATGATGGCGGGGATGCGCTCGAGCCCGGCCAGCTGGCTGGCGCGCCAGCGCCGCTCTCCCATGACCAGCTCGTAGCGGACGACGGCACCCCCGTCCGACCCCTCGTCGCCCGCTGACCCCTCGGAGCGCGCCGGACCTGTTGGGACGCGCCGGACGACGACGGGCTGCAGGACCCCGATCTCCCTGATCGAGTACGCCAGCTCGGCCAGCTCGTCCTCGTCGAACGCTGTGCGGGGCTGGCGGGGGTTCGCCCGGATCTCCCCCACCGGCAGCTCGGCGAACGTCGCGCCCGGCACCGGAGCGAGGTCCCGGTCGCCGGGGTGACCGATCCATGTACGACCCGCGCTGACCGGCCCGGCCGCGTCACCGTTCCGGCGTCCGGCGACTGCGCCAGCGACTGTTCCGGGGGCCTCCGCGTCCCTGGCCGCGCCGCCCCCCGGGTCCGGGTCCGCGCGGTGGGGTTCGGCGAGCTCGGTCGCCACGGCGGGCCTGTCCCTGAAGAACACGTCGACCGGTCGGGACGGCTCCCCCGCGTGGCTGCCGGGGATGAGCGCTCCCAGTCCTCGGCCCAGGGCCCGCCGCTTCTCACTCATCGTCTCCGCCTCTCTGTCGGTCCAGGCCGGTGTGGCCCTTCGCCCGGTGCTCAGTGCTCAGGTCTGGCCCCGCGCGCCGCGTTCGGCGATCTCTCCTGCTGACTCGAGATACGCCAGCGCCCCACTGCTGCCCCGGTCGTAGGTCATCACCGTCTCGCCGAAGCTCGGCGCCTCGGAGACCCGGACGGAGCGGGGGACCGTCGTGCGCAGCACCTGCTGGGGGAAGTGGCTGCGGACCTCCTCGGCGACCTGCGAGGACAACCGGGTCCGACCGTCGTACATGGTCAGCAGGATCGTCGACACGTGCAGGTCGGGGTTGAGGTGGCTGCGGACCAGATCGATGTTCTTCATCAGCTGGGAGAGCCCCTCCAGTGCGTAGTACTCACACTGGATGGGGATGAAGACCTCGGTGGCCGCGACGAACGCATTGACCGTCAGCAGGCCGAGGCTCGGTGGACAGTCGATGAGGACATAGTCCAGATCGTGCGACTGCAGGTATGCCGTGACCGCCCGGTCGAGGCGGGTCTCGCGCGCCACCATGGACACCATCTCGATCTCGGCGCCGGCGAGGTCGATCGTCGCCGGTGCGCAGGACAGGCCGGGTATCGCGGCGCACTCGACCACCACCTCGTCGAGACTCTTGCCGTCGACGAGCACGTCGTAGACGCTCGGCACCTCGGCGTGGTGGGCCACGCCGAGTGCGGTGCTGGCGTTGCCCTGCGGGTCGAGGTCGACGACGAGGACCCTTAGCCCGCCCTGGGCCAGCGCGGCCGCGACGTTGACGGTCGTGGTGGTCTTACCGACGCCTCCCTTCTGGTTGGCGACGGTGAGCACCCGGGTCCGCAGCGGCTTGGCGAACTCAGCGCCGGCCAGGGCGATGCGACGACGCGCGTCGCGGGCGAGGGACTGCGCGAGGGGCGTGTCAGCCCCCGCCGCCGGAATGCCAGCGGCGCGGTCGGCGCGCTCCGCCGCGTCCAGGGCCGGCCCGACGAACGCGGCATCAGGTGTTTCACGTGAAACCGATGCCTTCGCCGGCCCGTTGCCGCCTTCGGCCGGGACCGGGACAGGCAGGCCAGGGAGCCCCGCCGCGCCCGCCCGGCGGTCCCCGGCGGGCGATGCCACTCCGAGCGGAGTGGTGGCGCATAGGGTCTCCGACGGCCCGGCGAACGGCTGAGGGAAAGCCGCCAGCGCCGTTTCACGTGAAACGGGGCCCGATGGTGGCCCGCCCGATGGGCTGGTTGCCGCCGCCAACTCCCTTTCACGTGAAACCGGGATCATCGGCCACCCCTGCGCCCCTCTCGCCGAC